>JBLHLU010000165.1:0-8823 GCA_047623385.1 Paraglaciecola psychrophila | reverse complement strand
ATAGTTTAATATCGGCTTATTACTTAGCGAGGTGGGAACTATAACCGCGTGTATCTAACACATCAACCATTTCTTTAATTAATAACGAATTAATTAAAGAAAGTAAATATAACGATCTCTTAAAATTACTTTCCAGACAAAACCTATGCTAACAGCACTGCCACACCTCAATAATAGCTATCCACTAATGTAGTAATAAGTTATATTGTTACCGCGCCGAAGAGCTAGCTCATTGCAATCCTCGCTGCCACTGCCTACATACGTTAGATCGCTGTCGGTACTCATTGGCTAGTTGGGCAATAAAACTACACCCTTCATCGAACTGAAAGGTGACTAATCTAGACCACTAACACCATAGCAACAGTGAACTTGAGCCAGTACTCTTAAAAACTGCCTGCAATAGCATTAAGGTGTTGCCACATTCTCGCTGCATCCGCATTGCTGTACCCGCATTGTTTCGCCCACATTGTTAAACTCACCTTGATACACTCACATTGATACACTCACATTCTTACTAAGTAGCACAGCCCTAGTGGCTGTCGATTAGCCGACCGAGCCCGGCAAATGCCTGAGCATTAATACCCCCGTAACAATGCCGTGAGTTCCCTGCTGAAGAAAATACAACGCGAAATTATTGATGACCGGCAAAACTACATTCGCCAACTGGGTTAGGTAGCGGTAGCGATAACAGTGACGATAGACCGGCCCCTCTAGCACCGAGTTGCTGCGTTAACACAGCAACTCGGTGCTAGAGGGGCAGTCACTAAAGGGGCAGTCACTAGAGAGACAGTTACTAACAGCATGGCTATTAGTAGCGATAGAAAAAAAGACCGGGCTAGAGCGACAAACCTGGCACGGCCTTTTCCATCATTGTTGCACGGGCATCGGCGGGAAGTTCAATAGCCTTGCGGGTGATTAAGTCGAAAGATACCGCCACCGCCTCGGTGGTTGCCAGGCACTCGCCGGTTTCAGCATTAAACATCCAATGACAAAAATTAGTGGCCTTGCCAACGATGTCTTTCAAACCGGAGCGAATCAGTAATACGTCGCCTATCTGCGGTGTTTGATGGTATACAAAGCGATACTCCAAGGCGGCACCACCGACGTTATCATTCTTCGAGCGATCCTCGTCACGCAGTGCAATAAAGAAGTTGCTAATACCGTCGGAGATACGGCCCATATAACTGTGCGGACGCATATAGCCCTTCTCATCGACATCGGCACTAAGCACTACGCCGCGAAATATCGGAATCAAATTTAATGCCTCGGCCTCCTGCAGCGTCGGTGCCGGGCGCGGAGCAGCGGTCGATGTGCCTCTGGCCCGAGCGTAGTCAGGCAGTTCAACACGGTGGTCAGCCAAACCGGCTAGTTGTTGCTCGGTAAACGAGAGCAAGTCTCTGCTGCCGGTATTGGCCAAGGCGACATCACTAACCGAGGTCGCCGCGACCTCACCGCTAGCGACATTGATTATTTCCTCAAATACCCGAATGGTCTCGGACTGCGCACTGACAATGCCCGCCCGAATAAAATAGGGCGTACCCGGGCGCATCTCCCGGTGAAAACGAATATGTTGGTCGCGCACCACCAGCGTAATATCCCGCTGGCGCATATAACGCGGACCAAAGCCCAGTACCTGGGCAAAGCCAAACAGCCCGTCAACAAAACGCGCGACATAAAACCGCACGTTCATATGGCCCATTTGGTCACAGTCCCAGATATTGACGCCGGATCGATAAACCTCCGTCATAGTAGACATCAGCAACCCTTAGCCTTCAAAGGCGGCGATGCCGGTCTGCGCGCGGCCGAGGATTAACGCATGTACATCGTGAGTGCCCTCGTAGGTATTGACGGTTTCTAGATTGATCATATGGCGCATCACTGAATATTCGTCAGAGATACCGTTGCCGCCGTGCATATCGCGGGCGACCCGAGCAATATCTAGCGCCTTGCCGCAGGAGTTGCGTTTTAACAGCGAGATAAGTTCTGGCGATAGTTCATCGGTCTCTTTCAATCGCCCGGCTTGCAAACAACCCAACAACGCCAAGCTGATCTCCGCCTGCATATCCACCAATTTCTTTTGAATCAATTGATTGGCAGCCAGTGGACGACCAAATTGTACCCGGTCCATAGTGTACTGACGAGCCGAGTGCCAGCACGCTTCAGCGGCGCCCAGGGCACCCCAAGAAATACCAAAACGAGCGTTATTAAGGCAACCCATTGGGCCCTTCAACCCTTTCACATTGGGCAACAGGTTCTCTTCTGGCACAAACACATTGTCCATCACAATCTCACCTGTGACCGAGGCGCGCAGTGACAATTTACCTTCTATTTTGGGCGCACTGAGTCCTTCCATGCCCTTTTCCAGTACAAAACCGCGAATGGTGCCGCTGTCGTCCTTAGCCCATACCACAAACACATCGGCGATCGGCGCATTGGAGATCCACATCTTATTGCCGCTGACACGGTAGCCGCCATCGACGCTCTTGGCCCGGGTCAACATACCGCCGGGATCACTGCCGTGATCCGGTTCGGTCAAACCAAAGCAACCAATCCATTCACCGGTGGCCAGTTTGGGCAAATACTTTTCACGCTGGGCTTCGTTGCCGTAGGAGTAAATCGGGTACATTACCAAGCTGGACTGCACGCTCATCATCGAACGATAACCACTGTCTACCCGCTCCACTTCCCGAGCGATAAGACCGTAGGCGACATAGCTCACTCCAGAGCAGCCGTAGCCATGAATGGTCGCGCCCAACAGACCGAGCTCACCCATCTCCCGAAATATACTGGGGTCGGTATGCTCGTTGCGATAGGCATCTTGCACTCGAGGCTGCAGCTTGTCCTGGGCATATTGGCGCGCCGACAGCTGAATCATACGTTCTTCTTCGGTGAGCAAGTTGTTGATTAAAAAGGGATCTTGCCAATTAAAGGCGCCCCAAGTCGTTGATCCAGTGGTACTCATGGTATGTCCTCAGGTTATCAATTACCGCCAGTAGCGGTATAACTTTAGTGGCCAGTACAACTGCACTCGCCACACATTGTTTGTCTGCGTGGAGGCCTTAGTAAGACTTGGGCAAGCCCAGCGCCTTCTCGGCAATATTACACAATATTAATTGCGGACTGACCGGTGCGATACGGGTAATCATCACCTCGCGCAGCAGTCGCTCAACATGAAATTCTTTGGCGTAACCCATGCCGCCGTGGGTCATTACCGCTCGGGTACAGGCCTCAAAACCGGCTTCACCACCCAGATATTTGGCAGCGTTAGCTTCCTGACCGCAGGGCTGGCCCGAATCGTACAGGGTAGCCGCCTTCATCGCCATTAAAAATGCTGCTTCTAAGGCTATCCAACTCTCGGCAAGGGGATGCTGTATCGACTGATTCATACCTATAGGTCGATCAAACACCACTCGGTCGCGAGCATATTTAGCGGCGCGGTCGAGTGCGCTCTGACCAATACCAATGCCCTCTACCGCCACTAGCACCCGCTCCGGATTCAAACTGTGCAGCAGATATTGAAAGGCCTTGCCCTCCTCGCCGATCCTATCGCTTTGTGGAATCGGTAGTCCGTCGATAAAGACTTCGCAACTGGCAACCGCCGCCCGTCCCATCTTTGGAATCGCACTAACAGTGCAGTAATCGCGGTTTAAATCAGTGTAAAACATAGTCAGACCGTCGGTGGGCCTAGACACGTCTTCTTTTGCCGTGGTGCGGGTTAATAACAAAATCTTATCGGCCTGCAGCGCGGTGGAGGTCCACACCTTTTTGCCGTGAACCACGTAGTGATCGCCCTGCTTGACCGCCCGGGTAGTAATCGAGGTGGTATTAAGACCGGCGTCGGGCTCAGTTACACCAAAGCAGCTTTTCACCCGGCCCTCGATTAAATCGGGCAGCCAGCGCTTTTTTTGCTGCTCGGTGCCATAAACCACAATCGGGTGCGGACCAAAAATATTAATATGCACCGCGGACGCCGCCGACATACCTCCGGCATAGGCAATCTTATGCATCATCAGCGCCGCCTCAGTCACCCCCAAGCCGGCACCGCCGTATTCAGTGGGCATGGCGATGCCGAGCCAACCGCCGTCGGCGATGGCCCGATGAAACTGCTCGGGAAACTCGCCTTTGTTATCCTGCTGCAACCAGTAATCATCACCAAACTGGCTACACAGCTGCTCTACCGCCTCGCAAATGGCCTGCTGCTCAGTAGTTAAAGAAAAATCCATCAATGGTCTCCCGATAATTATAGGTCTGTCAGTGCTCAATCGATTACCCGGTGCGCGCCGCAGCTTACCCGTCTAGTTATACCTAGCGACCCGAGCCCGGATATGCCAGCCGAGATACCCACAGCCGAACATTAGGCCCGTGCTGTTAGATCTTCAACATGACGCTAACTAAATTCCATACTGTCGTCGGCAACAGTGCCGTAACCCATCGTCAACTTGTCCAAGATAACGTTCTGATACAATTTCCAGGGCCGTTTTTTACCTTGTTTGGGTAAAAAAGGGAGCGCCCGCTGCACATAACCGGAGGAAAAATCGAGCATATCCTCACGATCCTCAGCACTGCCGGTAAACCGTGGCACACACTGTCGATAGTCGTGCAGCGCCATATGATTTAACAACCGGCAAACATAGTCACAGGTCAGATCGACCTTAAGAGTCCAAGAGGCGTTGGTATAGCCCATAGCAAAAGCCATATTGGGCACATCGTTAACGGCCAAGCCCTTGTATGTGGTCTTATCAGCAAAAATTACCGCCTCGCCGTCTACCGTCAGTGGGATATTACCCGCTAGCTGCATATCTAAACCGGTGGCTGTGACAATAATATCGGCACTGAGCTGCTGCCCAGACTTCAGCGACAAACCACTGGGAGTAAATCGTTCGATATGGTCTGTGACTACCGTCGCCTTGCCAGCGGCGATAGCGCTGAATAGATCGCCGTCGGGCACTAGACACAGGCGTTGATCCCAAGGGTTATAAGTGGGGCTAAAGTGGCGTTCGATATCGAAGTCGGGACCGAGTTGCGCGGCCACTCGCTTTAGTAATATCGCACGACTGCGGGCCGGGTTCTTTTTCATATAAGCGTATAGAGCCATGCCCATCAGCACGTTTTTCCAGCGCGACAGTCGGTAGACGATCGGCTCTGCAAAAACCTTGCGCAGCTGTGCAGCAAAGGCGTCCACCGCCGGAGCCGCTACTATATAACTGGGAGATCGCTGTAACATAGTGACTGAGCGAGCCGTCTTAGCTAATTCCGGCACCAGCGTGACCGCAGTGGCACCGCTACCGATCACCACCACATTTTTATCGGCGTATTCAACCGCCGGGTCCCAGTGTTGCGGGTGCAGCACGGTGCCAGAAAATTGATCCATAGCGGTAAAGTCAGGGGTGTAACCGGCCTTGTAGTTGTAATAACCGCTGCACATAAACAGAAAATTGCAGCTTATTTGCAACGCCTCGCCGTCGCCCCGCTCGATCTCCACTAACCAGCGCTTGTCGGTGCTAGACCACGCTGCACTCGTCACTTGGTGGCGGTAGCGAATATGTTGATCGATGTGATGTTCCCCGGCCGTTTCGCGCAGGTAGTTGAGGATATCTGTGCCATCGGCAATGGATTTGGTGGCAGTCCAAGGTTTGAACGCATAGCCCAAGGTATACATATCGGAATCAGAGCGAATACCCGGGTAGCGGAACAAGTCCCAAGTACCGCCCAAGTCGGCCCGCCCCTCGAGGATCGCATAGCTGCGACCCGCAGATTTTTTCTGTAAATGACAGGCCGCGCCGATACCAGAAATACCCGCCCCTACAATCACAACATCGAGATGTTCCTGTGCCATTGCCACAATATCCTGTTCAATTTCTGCACCGCTGCACTGCACCAATAAGCCGGTCCATCAGCGCCCGCTATAATAAGCGATTTTCCAGCAGAACAAAAATGCACTCGATAAAGATGGCCTGAACGGTGCCAAGGTCTTGCCGACGGACACTGCTTTAGCAACAAACAGCCACGGATTTACTTGCAATTAACCGCCATTGGTTGACAATCAGAGTTGGGCGCCTCTGTTAGGGAGCCCCGACATAGTCAACACTTAGCCATTAATGTCGTTGGTTTTGCCCGGAGACAATAAGCCCCATTGAAGGTCGATGGTATAAACACACAGTAGGAGACGTCAATGCTAGTATCACGGGACAATTTGGGCCGCGATTTGGCCTCGGATCTAGACAGTGTTCACAATTATTACGAGGCCTTGGTGATCGCCGAAACGCAGCGCCTGTTGATCGGGAGGCTCGACAATAGTGACTACGTTGCCGATATCGTCTGTGTTGCGCTCAATCATTTACCGCCACGCTATATTCGACACGATGTAGATATGGCCTTTTATCTGTCGCCCAAAGAACGCGGTGAAATGGAAGAAAAAATCACTAAAGCGGTAGTTGACGGCATCGCTTTAGTCGACGCCAGCGACACAGTATATGAGTGAGTGCGCTATCATGCAGTAGTGTTAGCATGACCAGTGCGCAACTAACACGACAGTTATTGGCATTATTAGTGGTGCTGACATTGTGTCTCACCTCAATAAACAGCCACAGCTCCGATCGCGCTCTGGCTCAAAACTTGCTGACTCAGAGCTCACTGGCTGCGGTCACTGAATACGGTTACAACGTTGTGCGATCCTTTCCCCACGACACTGACATTTACACCCAGGGGCTGGAGTACCGCGACAACTATCTCTTTGAGAGCGGCGGTCAATACGGCAAATCAATCATCCTCAAACGGCGTCTCAACAACAACCGACAGACACAATACACCACGCTCGACGGCTCTATATTTGCCGAAGGCCTGACTCTGATCGGCGACAAGGTCTACCAACTCAGCTGGAAATCCCAACGCGGATTTATCTACGACGTCCAATCGCTGGCAGCGCTGGGTGAGTTTAGTTATCGCGGCGAGGGCTGGGGACTAACCAATAATGGTCGCCAGCTCATCATCAGCGATGGCAGTGACCAGCTACAATTTATTGATCCCGAGGACTTTACCGTTAGCCACCGTATCAAGGTCAGCTTGGCAGGTAAGCCGGTTACTCGGCTCAACGAACTAGAGTGGATCGACGGCCTTATTTATGCCAATATTTGGACTAGCAATCTTATCGTAATGATCGATCCGAACTCTGGCAAAGTGGTAGGCTATGTTAATTTAGAAGGTTTGCTTCCGGCCCAGCTCACCACGGCGCGAACCGATGTACTCAATGGCATCGCCTACGACCACCAACACCAGCGCTTGCTGGTAACCGGCAAGTACTGGCCCAGGTTGTACCATATTGAATTGATCGACAAGAGCCCAACTAGCCACCGGATCCACTAAGTTGTACCCGGTTAAACAGTTCCAGAAGCAGTCGAGCAATCACCAGCCCAAGCCATAGGTCTAGCGCTATGAAAGTATTAGCACAGTATGTGATCGCCCTAGCACTGATCGCTGTTAGCAGTGCAACTAACGCCGCCGTCGTATTGCAATACCACCATGTCAGCGACAGCACACCGCGTTCTACCAGCCTCAGTGAGGAGGAGTTTCGCAGCCATATGGCATGGCTACAACGCAACAACTTTACTGTTATCGCGCTGCCGCAATTAATTAAGCGGATCAAGGAAGGTTCGCTACACCCCGAGCAGCGCCTCGCCAGTATTACCTTCGATGATACCGGCGAAACCGTATGTACTACCGCAGCGCCGCTGCTGCTTAAGCGAGGATGGCCCTTTACGGTATTTATCAACACCGAGGCCATGCGCGGCTCGCGCCAGTGCAGCTGGCAACAACTCAATGACTTACTGCCCTCCGGTCTGCTAACGCTGGGCAATCATAGCCACAGCCATGCACATATGAGCACGCGCTTAAGCTCAGAAAACAACCAGCAGTGGCGGCGGCGAATAACCGAAGAGATAACCCAAGCTGCGCAAATAATCGAACAGCACACCGGCGAAAAGACCACTTTATTGGCCTACCCCTATGGCGAATATAATAGCGAGATACAGGCCATTAGCACCGCTTTAGGGTATAGCGCTCTAGGCCAGCAATCCGGCGCCATCGGCAATAATAGCGACCTCAGCGCGCTGCCGCGCTTTCCACTGTCCGGAGTTTACGCAAACATTGACACTATCGATCAGAAATTGTTAAGTTTGCCCTTTCCGCTAGCCCAAGCAACACTGCAGTTTGCCGACGACAAGCAAACTGACACCGCTGAAAGCAGCAACGCACCCTTGCTAACGCTGACCTTAAGCGAAGTATTACCGACCGCTGTTCGGTGTTTTATGGGCAGCGGCGAACATCTGCTGACGCAAAGAAATAGCGCTGTTATCAGTGTACAAACAACGGTGCTACTGCCCCCGGGTAGACATCGCTACAACTGCACCGCTCAATCGAATCAACCCGGGCGTTTTTATTGGTATTCACAGCAGTGGCTGCAACCGTGAACCACGGTAATCCCACCGGCAAGAAGCCAGCCCACTAGCATTATCGCTACCGGGTGTTTAGCAAAACTTTACAGCTCTACCGGGTATTAGCAATAAACCTCTGTTCACTGCCTAAGCGTTGCCCGCTGCAAAGCTTAGGCTATTGGCACTGGGCTTGGGCTTGGGCTTGGGCTTGGGCTTGGGTTTGGGTTTGGGTTTGGGTTTGGGTTTGGGTTTGGGTTTGGGTTTGGGTTTGGGTTTGGGTTTGGGTTTGGGCTTCGACTTGAGCTTGCGCTCTAGTGCAAGTGGAAAACGCTAATCCTCAGGCAGGCAACAGCGTTTGTAGCGCTGATCGCTACCACAGGGACAGGGGTCTTTT
>JBLHLU010000164.1:0-8827 GCA_047623385.1 Paraglaciecola psychrophila | reverse complement strand
ACCGTTACCTTGAATATACCGCTGTGGCGCGATGAAAACACGTGGCGTGGTTTGATCATCGCCAGCAAATAAGGCTTGAGGGAAATAGGGCTCTGGTGCGTTCATTGTTAAGGTCCGGTAAATAAACAAAGTACGCTAACAGCGGCTTAAGGCGGTTATTAGCTGGCAAATTGCCTCAATTTACTAAATATCGGTGCAACTGGCAATCGACAGCCTGTCTTTACTACTAGGCCTATAGATATTGCAAGGACATCTGCCCTCAACCCAACAGCAATAGAAGCAATGCCCTATTCTTGCCCTGTTCTTGCCCAGCCAGCCCTACAAGATCAAAATAAAGCCCATCATTACCCGCGTCGTGGCGTGTTTCTAGCTCGCTCTGCAGCTCAAGTAATGTGGCAGCTGGCGGCTGCTTAAGGGGTTTTAACGGTGCGTCATCCAAAGGGTTTTTCTACACAACCGCTATGGGTTATTTAGTGCCCGTGTATTATTCATTGATTGATTGAGTGATGCACTGATTAACAGCACTGATTAACAGCACCCAAAACCCACACAAAAAATGCCGCGGTGAACAAGCCACCCCAATTTTGGCGCATTGCCATACATCCCATGCACACTAGCTACACCGCAGCTAATAACGGCAGCGCTATCTCTCACACTCAAAGCCGATGCCTGTTGAATAGCCATCGCACATCGTTTAACCTCAGATAAAGAGTCATTAACACCGCTCCCATGAGTCGATGCTGTCGCGATTATCTATGGCTTAGGCATCATCGGAAATCTTACCTTCGCAGCTACTGTTACACCGGCGCTGGATTATTCTTATGACTGGTGTTCGAGAATGGCTAAACCATAGCCAATCGACTACTAGCGTAGTTAATTCAATTCAAAAAAAGCATGGCTAGCGCAACAAATAAACGGAACCGCGTAATTACTATTAAGGCCTATAGGGCACCCTTTTTATTTTTTTAAATACTGGAGAAGCTGGTGATAACAGGTGGATGTTTTTGTGGAAAATTGAGATACCAGATTGACCCTGGAGAATATACCTCGGTGAATTGTCATTGCAGCCTGTGCAGAAAAATCAATGCAGCGCCCTACATTACATGGCTTATCGTGGCGCATAATACGTTTCAATTTATTGAAGGTAGCCCAGCGAGTTTTCATTCCTCAGATAACGGTACTCGGCAATATTGTTCTGACTGTGGAACAGCCATTACCTGCGTCAACACTAATCACCCCGACATCATAGATATCACCGTGGGTAGTTTAGATAAACCGGAAAAACATGAGCCAACCCTAGAAGTTCATATCGACACAAAGTTGAGTTGGGTCAACGATCTTAGCCACATCAAAGAGTGGAAGGAGTAGCTTTTGCACTGTCGCTGATAACCCTCAAGGCAGACTGCCACGCTAGAATTTGTAACCCACAAAGATTTATGTTGTATATCAATCAATACAAGCGCAGTCGTTTATTAGTGGCAAGCAGAATTAACGAAAAATTTCGGTGTTTTTTTAGACATTTTTTCGGCGCCAATTTATAAAGTGACTCGCTTCAAAATTGCTTAAGGGAACCCTATAAACTTCACCGCTGCGATGGACCAGTGGCTGGCAAAATAAAACCCACGTTTTTACAGCCGTCTTTTAGCTGCAGTGAATATCGGCAGCGCTGGGTCGCGCGCTTATCATTCAACTGATCAATAAAATAGGTGGGCAGTCAGTGGCGCGGATTATTGTAACGATATAATAATCCGCACGTTGGCTAGGGTGCTCGGCGAGCATCGGTTATTTCAAAGACAAACTGCGGGACATCGCTGAGACCCAAACAGGATAGGGTAACAGTCGAGGCTGCTGCCAATAGGTTAACCACCGCTTGCCCTTCTACGACTTGGGCAAACACCGCATAACCTGCAGAACCGTCTCTAAAGTCGAGATTGGTATTGGCGTTCAGGTTAATAAAAAACTGTGCTGTTGCCGAATCAGGATCACTGGTTCGCGCCATAGCTACCGTGTAAATTTGGTTGCTGAGTCCATTGCTTGCCTCATTGACGATGGGGGCCATAACCGTTTTTTGTACCAGTGGACAGGCAGCCTCTGCATCGTAGGAAAAACCACCTCCTTGCAGTACAAAACCTCTTATTAGCCGATGAAAAATCGTCCCATCATAAAAGCCGGCATCAACATAACTCAAAAAGTTAGCCACCGTAATCGGGGCCTCATCAGAGAACATCTGAAAAACAATATCACCGCTCGGCGTTTCCAGTCGAACACGCAAAGCGCCGCCGGCGGGGAAGGTCTCTAACAAAAAGCCAAGCTCATCAATAGCCGCTGTCACCGAAGCACTGGTGCTATTGACACCGGCTATTAACAGTTTTGCGTCTTCTATCTGGTTTTTAGCATACTGAACATTGGCAATCAGGTAAGCCTCTGTAAACTCGTTGGCTACTATTAGTTTATTGGCAATGGTAGCAAGGTCGTCGTTGCCCGCTCCGTCGTTAATGCGCAGGGCTATCGAGGCAAGACTAAATTCGCCAGCATCGTATTTTTCAACATAGAATGTAAGACCTCCAGTATCGGGTTCGCGGCTTAGTAGTTGTTGGTAAATATTGATGACGAGACTTTCGCTATCGAAATCTGCAAATCGATCCCGAAACTCATCCGAATTGCCAAATCCATCGATAATTTCTGAAAGCTCTCCATCGACCGCTGCCAGTTGATTGGCCCAGTAATTAATACCGCCTTCGTCCCCGGGGCGACCATAGTAGGCCACATACATGGTTTGCACCTGCGCGCGATAAGCCGCCGCGTTCTGCGCCTGCAATGGCAACGCCAACATCAAACCCAAAAGCAGAAAAGTTAGTCTTTTAAACATCAAATACACCTGTTTTTTAAAGCCACACCTTTTCATAGCCCGCCTTGAAAAGCAAGCCAAGGTCTTTCCCTTTAGAGCGTGAAAATGGTCAAGTACCGCTAACAGCTCTGCAATGAGCCGAGCAATGAACCGGGCTACAAGTCGGGCCATAAGCAGGGCCATGCCCCGGCTCATTGCCCCTACTTACCAACACCCTTTGTTATTGGGTCAATTATGCACGGTAAAAAGGCATATCGCTTGCTCGTAAATAATCGTGCAATGCAGTGACCGGCCCGTTAGATTTTAACTGTTCCTGCCTAAATCAGTTGCTTGAATAAGGTACTGACTAGGTACATTCACCTTCTTTACGCTAAAGCTGCACGCCGCCATTGTTCTGATAGCGAGGTAAACAGCGTAGATGACCTATACAAGTTGCTGACTCTGTAGGTATCTATCATCGCATCACCATAGCCGGACGCCTGCCTAACAGGAGCCACTGACAACCGAGAAAAAAACAGCTGTTAGCCCCTTAGGCCCTATAATGAACGCGCCCGCAACTAATCGTTAGGCCGAGCGAGTAGCGACTAAGGCGTGCGGGGGTTCTTTTGAACCCGGCACACCAAGCCCTATCAAGCAGGCCTTAGCCGCCGTCCTCGAGGGGCACCGTTGCTGTAGCTATCAGCTGAGCCCGGTATTAACGCTAACTGGCACTACTTAGCACTACCTGGCACTAGCTGTTCAGTCTTACTCGCCAAGACCTCGCTGTATGTCTGCTGGCCACTGAGTATTTCAACCCATGACCTAACAGTATGAACCAGTAGTCCGAGGACCTACAAAAGCGTGGGACCCTAGCCGTGGTAACCGTCAGCCATAGTTTCAGGCGACGTAGGTAAGCCGCCAAGACACGGTTAATGCCGCCTTATTAAAGGAGCGGTTCTGTTGCCAGCAGCTTGCCGCCAACGTATGCCGATCATTCGGGGTTCATCGAGCCTCGAATAAAACCGCTAAGAAGCACCCTTGGCAATATTCTGCCGACAAAATTGTGCTAAAATCCGCGCTCGTTTTTTAAAGGCACAACCCGTGACGACCTCTAAAACAAACAAACTTTATTATGGCTGGAATATTGTCGCAGTGGCGTTTTTTGTCGACTTTATTGCAGTAGGATTCTTCTTTTATTCCTATGGCGTATTTTTTAAAGCGCTGGCAGTAGAGTTTGGCGGTTCACGCTTAGATGTAGCCATTGGTATTACGCTGGTCAATATTGTATCTGCCGTAATAGCACCTTTTTTGGGCAAGTCACTGGACTCCTACCCGATTAGAAAAGTGATGTTATTTGGCACGGTTAACTTGTCCTTCGGATTTTTAGCCTTGTCGTTTATTAGCACGCAGTGGCAGCTTTACTTGATTCTAACGACTATGATCGCGGTCGGTTCCTCGGCTATGGGCGGGCTGTCGACCGCTAAGTTGGTCACCAATTGGTTTATTAAAAAACGCGGCAGGGCGCTGGGTATCGCCACCATGGGTATATCTTTGTCTGGCGTAGTAATGCCCATTTTATCGGCCTGGATCATCGAGAGTTATGGCTGGCGAGTAGGCTTTATGGTTTTTGCTGCCGTCACACTAATCGGGGTTTACCCGGTCATATCGCGCTACGTGGTGACCAGCCCTGCTGACTTAGGCATGCTGCCAGACACTGGTCTTGCCAGTATCGATACCTCATCGATGGTTGCTGACAGCAAACAATGGCATCTCAAAGACGCCATGACCGACCGCAATTTTTGGTTGATCGTTATCACTTTTGGGCTTATCTTTTGTTGTATGGGTGCCACCTTGACTCATATGGTGCCGCGAGTGACCGACATGGGGTTTTCATTGAGCGCAGCGGCGCCTATTTTGTCCTTTGGAGCAGCTACCGGTGTTATCGGCAAATTCGTATACGGCATCATTACCGATTACTGGAGCGCACGACTGGCCATATGGACGGCTATTTTCAGCCAGTTTGTCGGCCAAGTCATACTGCTTTACGCCGATTCTTACTGGCAATTAGCACTGGGCGCTTCGGTATTTGGTTTTGGCATGGGCGGCATTGTCCCTATCCACGGCTCTTTAGTTTCCGCGCTCTTTGGCCAAGCCGGTTTTGGCTATATTATGGGATTAATGCGCCCGGCGATGCTGCCGCTAATGGTTACCGGTATTCCTTTTGCCGGTTGGATTTATGATACCCACGGTAATTACGACATCGCTTTCAAAGTGTTTTTAGTTATGTATTTGTTAGCTGCCATCGCCGTGTCCTTTGTCGATGAGAAAAAAACGGCGCCTAACCCACGCTAGTGTTTGATTGCCGGGTGTGACAGCGCGCGGCCTCACTGCAACGGCTGTGTAGAGCCGTTCGCAGGCTAAGATTTAACTCGGGGGTGATGTTTTTATTCTGATTTTAGCCAGCGCCCAATGCACAGAATTTCTAGCCAAAATACCCTGAACAACTGTTGGCCTGGGCAGTGACATCGCTGTCTAATCTTCTTCCGGGCCTATCAAATCAAACGCTATCAGCGCGGCTAAGCGACCATCGACAGTCGACGAGCCCTAGCTGTAAGCCAGCCACTAGCGACAGCAACACGGCCCATCAAGGCTTACACAGTAAAAGGCACACTGGGTATCAGCTTACTCACTGGGCTGCGCAGCGCTATGGTGGAGCTCCATCGCGATGGCGGTCCAATTGGAGAAACCTTTCCAATAGTTGGGATTGCTAACGTCAGTTCGCGGCGCGTCATTTGAAATAACCGATAACCTCAAGTAGTCACCGTACTTATCCGCATTGCCGAGTAGGTGTTTGCCTAAAAAGGCAGTTATAAAGTGTTGATTGATATTGTTGAGCCGTCGGTTGTCCCAAGCCGGTTCCTGGTAGTGCGCGAATTCACGGGGGTGAAAAGCCGCCAAGGGTGGCGCCGGGTTGGTGGCAACCTCGTGTATAGCCCCTTGAAACACCAACAGATAGCGCTCTGAGTTTATCGCGTTATCAAATAACCATTGCGCTGCGCCAAAGCCGGTGGTCTGATCTTGGGAACCGACAATAAACAGGCTGGGCACCTTCAAATTTTTAATGCCTGTCGCACCCCAATAGCCGGGAGGGGCGTAGGGCGCCAATGCCACAATTGCCTTGATGCGGCTATCGAGCATTGCCTCAAATCGCGGGTCTCCCGCTTGCAGGCTTGCCAGATGACCGCCGGGAACAGCCCCCGCAAAGTCGACCGCGCCTTGACTGGCGCCAACACCCGCGGCGCTCAGCGCGCCATAGGTGCCCATTGAGTATCCAACCACCGCGGTACGTTCCGCATTAACCATACCTGCCAAGAACGAGCCCGGCGTAGCGCTCAATTCAGCCACGCTGCGAATGACAAAATTGATGTCTCGGGGCCTGTTTACCAGGGTGCTGCTGATAGCTTCGGCGTCGGCATGAGTAGACTCAGTGTGGTCAATCGCCGCCACAATATAGCCCTTCGATGCCAGATTTTCTGCCAGCCAGGTCATGATAACTCTGGAGCCGGAGTAACCATGGGAAATTATCACTAAGGGCAATGACGGACTATTGCTATCTGCTTGCGCATTGCGGGCCGCTCTGCCGCCGAAGTGAAAGGGCAAGTTTGGTCGAGCTGGATTATTTGCACCGTGTCCCAGCACGTCACTGTAGTGGGTAATTTGCGCTTGCTCTGCACCCAGCTTGGCGGGATACCAGACTTCGAGGGTCAGCTTGCGGTCATAGCGTGGGTTGCTCTGCTGTTTGCTGTAATTAAGAATATCCAGCTGATCGGGATTGACCAGTTGCACGGTTCGCACACCTACCTTGTGGCTGCCACGAACGGCGAGTTCAGGGGCGTCTCCCCGGGCATCACCGTAGAAAAAATCAGTCTCCTTGAGCTGAGCACAGCCGTGCTCGCCGTGACCCTCTGCGCTATCGGGCAGATGCGGAACACCGCATTCGTGTACCGCGTATGCGTTGTAAGATAACAACAGTAACACCAATAAAACCGACAGTTTGCGCATAGTTTATCCTTAGACACCCTTTTAGAGACGCCGAGAATAACACCCGCAGGTGCCACTGACACCCCTTTACGCTATTGCTTTGCTGCCGACTAACCCGCGCAATGGTGGTTGCTGACATTGGTCCCGTAGTTGGGCCTGTAATTGGAGCTGTAATTGGAGCTGTAGTTGTCGACGTAGTTGTTGCCGCAGTTGTTGCTGTGGCGTTTACTGTAGCGGTTGCCTCAGCCACCGAGCAAGCTTAATCGCTACCGCTAGTGACAACTGCTGCACGCAATAGCTCAGCCGACACCCCCACGCCGCCTGCTAAACCCTATTGCAGCCCTACTGAAACGCAACTCAAGCCCTACTCAAGCCCTATTAAATCTTTATTGATCCTCTATTAAACCCAAGCTTAGTTTGCTTGCCAAAATAACTCGGCCAGCAACCGGTCAATCATTGCTCCAACAGTGATCGCATCGCTACTAGCGCTGAGGCATCGGTAAATAGACCGAAGTGGTTGACCCCGGCTAATATTTCGACTCGGGGCTCTGGCAAAGCTTCTTTAAACAAGGCCTGTAGTTTACTGGCGTCAATCGCTTCGTCTTCTGCACCTACCAGCACCAGTAGCTTGTCGCCGAGAGATTTAATATCACTAACATAATCGTAGCGAGGATGATAAGACGTATTGAGCCGATAGGAATAGGATAGCGTTTCAGTGCCATCCCAAAATTGCTCCGGCTTGTTGAAGGCAATCGTTTCAAGACCATTCAAGCCACTTATGCCCAGCGCATTCAACGCCAGTAAGCCATACAATCGCTTTTCATTGACGTTTGCCCAGCCTCCAGCATCACCTCCCTTAACGCTAGGTGCCAACGGTATTACCGGTGCCAACAATATATAACCGTTAACCAAAGCAGCATGGGGGCCACCGGCGAATCGAATTGCCAAGCCGGCACCACTGGAATGCCCTCCAAGGTAAGTCTCAGCGCTACTTCCAGGCTGATGTGAAAGCGTCATAAGGTCCGCAAGGTCGTCTTCTAACTGCCCAACATAGTCAACATCGCCACGTCGGGTGCCAGACATGTAATGGCCACGTAAATTCGGTAAATAAACCTTTGCTAAACCGCTACTGCTGATAGCCTGCGCCAGAGTGTGATAGGCAGCACTGTGATAAGAAGATCCGTGCAAAAAAAACAAGCGCTTTTGTGCCGTTGAATCGTAGAACCGATAAGCTAACAGCGAACCGTCACGGGCTTTAAACCGGCGCAGTTCGGGTAAATCAAAAGGTTGCTGCTGTGCCGCAGAAAATCCGAACACGTCACTCTGCGAAATGATTTTTGCAGTCGGTGTTAACACCAGACGAATAGCGGTGCAGAGAAAAGCCACCGCTATAAAAAAGAGACTCAGCAGTAATACTTTGGAGATAGACATAGATTCATTACCCTTATTCTAGAGAAAACGACAAAGCTGAGGTACGTAATGCTACCTCGACAAATAGATTGGCTGGTTTTGACATTTATTGTAGTTTGGAAAAGACTCAAAGCCCCCATTGCCAGCCATTTCGACAACTATCCGCGCTAGCTCTTGCAGCACGGGTATATCGATAGACCGAGTCATTGGCCGAGTAAAAAGGCAATGCCACCTTTACACTATTGCAATGGGCCTGTTCATCGTTTTGCTTATGTTGCTGCTAAAAAGATTGAAGCTACTGTAGCCAGTCGGGAGTCCTCTGACAGCTGCCATTGGTCATTAAAATGGGTCGCCGGAGAAGTGACTTTTGGCACTGTTGCCTTTTAGCAGGTAATGCGTAACTATCGCGTAACCACAGCGCTAAACTATTTCATTTACCGAAGGTCGCTTGATGTTCGCCAACAGTACCCGCTTACTTTTCATTAGCAGTTTGATGGCCTGGTCTACCGCCTGTATTGTCGACGGCTTGCTGATACAGGGTATAAATGT
>JBLHLU010000163.1:0-8840 GCA_047623385.1 Paraglaciecola psychrophila | reverse complement strand
GTTTTCAAACAACGACTCGCCAAATGCTTTAGCATTGGTGGCCAGCGGCATAGTAGCCAAGGCACCCGCCGACGTCGGAATATCGCGCATCACCCAGTTTAGCGCAGTGTGGTAGTCCCGCTGACGCGGTGCGGTCAAGCCTAGGCTATCACTGATCGACTCCAACAGCGGGCCTCTTGGGCTCTGCGCAATGTCATAACAACGGCTGGGCTCGCCGGCCACGGCAATATCAAAATGGCGACTATCCGAGGGCTCATCACGCTCCACAAACACATCAAAGCTGTCGATGAAGCCGGTAGTCAAACCCCAACTCACATCGCGATTAAAACCCATCATAAAATACGGAATACCGGGGAAGGTGGCGCCAAAGGTGTCCCATTGTGGGGTGTTTAAATGCACGTAGAAAAAGGTATTGGGAATCGAGTGCGGCTGATGCGGATCAGTGGCCTGCAGCGGCTTGCCACTGGCTGAGTGTTTACCGCTCACCGCCCAATTATTACTGCCGCTAATCGCCTCCTGCGGAAATAACAGCTTACCTACGCCAGCATCCATGGCCATGAGTGCCTCGCGCAGCTGGACCACTGACTCACCATCGGCGGCGGAATAGTTGTGCAGGTGATGCTTAAACCAAGCGCTACCGTGGCGCGCCATCAGTTTGCCCATATAGATTTTTTCCATAAAGGTTTTGTGCTGAAACCAGCCGGTAAAACGGTGCCGGGAGGCCACGTCGTGGCGGGTGAATTCTCTCGGCACGGTGCCGGCTCGAACAAACTCCGCCGGTATATGGTCCAGTTCTCGCACGTAGCTATTGAGCCCCTCTAAATAGGCATCAACGACCCAATCACCGGGGGAATCGGGCATCTCATAGGCCGGTACATTAAACGCGCGGTGCAACAAGTCCTGTGCCACATAGCGCGGCCCCATAACTTCGGCGACACTACCAGTAGCGTACAAGGTACTGAGATGAATTTGCCACAGTCGCTCGTAACCGGCGGCATAACCCATGCCGCGAAAAGCGTCGGCCTGATTATTAGCAAACACATGTACTAGGCCATTGCTATCCCAGCTGATATCAAAGGGCTGCTGACTGCCATTGATGTGAATAGTCATAAGAGGCCTCTTGTTTTTATTAGTCGTTGTTGATTGTTATTATTGATTGTTGACGTTGATTATTGTTATTAATTGTTGTTAATGTGAGCTTTATATCCAGTTGGCGGCCTTTTCCAAATCGTTATTATTACTACCGTGGCGGGCGGTATACTGAGCGCAGAGATATTAACTATTTTTACCCGGCCTAGTTTGCCCTTCGCAGGAACCCCGCCGGCGCCGGTAACACCGAGCTAACTGTTTCACGACGCTGTATCAGCAAGATCAGCTGCCGCCACATGGTTCACTGCGGGGTGCATCACATATTCAGTGCCCTAAACTAACTATTGAAGCCGGCTGAAAATAATTCATGCGGGGCGCCGCCAGATAAAAATAAAGCACCGTCACCGCTATCAACTGCCGTAAGGTGTTGCCGTTTACGTTTAGGGCCGACGCCGCAAGGTAGATGGTATCCTCACTCAGCGATAAAACGCCTGTTTACAAACCTATTGCAGCACCTTCAGTGCGCGGATCGTCGATGCCGTGCAAAACACCGTCTTTTATCGCGATCGAATTGGCATCGCCGATACCTCGACCCCAACGCATCAATTGGATTTTTTTATGACCCATCGATTCTAGTATTTTTTTGGTGTCTGGGGTTATGCCCTGGCCGCCATAAAAAACCTGATTCGGCATCCACTGGTGGTGGAAGCGCGGCAGAGACACTGCCTCGGATATGTCCATACCGTGATCGATAACATTCATCACTACCTGCAACACCGTGGTAATAATGGTCGAGCCCCCAGGGCTACCCGTTACCAGCAGTGGCTGTCCATCCTTGGTAACAATAGTCGGTGACATCGAACTCAACATACGTTTGCCCGGGGCAATAGCATTGGCACTGCGGCCGATAAGATTAAACTGATTGCGCGTATTTTCTTTCAGTGAAAAGTCATTCATTTCATTGTTGAGTAAAAACCCCGCGCCCTGCACCACAATCTTATTACCGTAGCCACTATTGATCGTAGTGGTCAGCGATACCAAATTGCCCTCGCCATCGGCGACCGAATAGTGGGTGGTCTCAGTACTCTCGGCGGGCCAGGAACCGGCACCCACCGCCTTGCTATCGGTGGCCTTGTTTTTATCAAAGTCGGCAAAGCGGGACCCGGCGTAGTCTTT
Organism: Paraglaciecola psychrophila; assembly: GCA_047623385.1. Taxonomy (GTDB): domain Bacteria; phylum Pseudomonadota; class Gammaproteobacteria; order Pseudomonadales; family Dasaniaceae; genus Oceanicoccus. Next base: position 6,575 of record JBLHLU010000163.1, on the reverse strand, counting down.
GTCGATTAACTTCGCCATCGGTACATCGACAAAGTCTGGGTCGCCCAGGTGATCAGCGCGATCAGCGTAGGCACGACGTTCGCCCTCCACCATTAAATGAATCAACTCGGCGCTGCCCCAGCCCATTTTTTTAACGTCAAAGGGCTCAAACATATTTAACATCTGGGCAATTAACACGCCACCGGATGAGGGCGCCGCCATGCCCCAGATAGTGTGACCGCGGTAGCTGCTCTTTACCGGTTGACGCCAAACCGAGCGGTAATCAGCCAAATCCTGCAGCGTTATCTCGCCGTTGCCCCGGGCCATTTCAGCAACGATTAAGCCGGCTACTTCGCCACTGTAAAAACCTTCTCGACCGCTGGCCGATATTGCCTGCAAAGTCTTAGCTAAATCAGCCTGCACAAACAAGTCCCCGCTTTGATAGTCTTTGCCGTTATCGGTAAACACTGCCATCGAGCCCGGATAAAGGCTCATCTTCTTAGCGACAGTATTAAATTGTCCGGCTAGATCACGGTTGAGAATAAAGCCCTGGCTGGCTAACTCAATCGCCGGGGCCATCACTTGTTGTCGACTCTTGCTACCGTATTTTTCAAGTAGCGTCAGCAGGCCATCGACCGAACCCGGCACTCCCGCTGCGCGATGGGTACTGCGAGATTGGTTTTTTATAATATTACCCGCGGCGTCAATAAACATATCTCGATGCGCTGAAGCCGGTGCTTTTTCTCGGTGATCGAGACTGAGCACCTCGCCACTGGCCAAGCGAACTAGAGCAAAACCACCGCCACCCAAATTGCCCGCCGAAGGGTAGGTCACCGCTAGGGCAAAGCCGGTGGCGACCGCCGCATCAATCGCATTGCCGCCGGCGGCCAGCAATTCAACCCCGGCCCTAGAGGCAAGCTCACTGCGCGAGGTCACCATACCGCGCTCGGACTGCGTCGCCGCTGGCGACGCCCCCTGAGCGCCAGACGAAACCAAAATAAGGGTTGCAAGGCAAACGCTATAACACTGTTTAAACACGTTATTTCTCCATCGAGGACCCGCTGGGGAGTCGCTGAGCTTATAAGTAAGTTTCAATGATAAACAGCGCTTTGGCTGACTGTTCGCCGCACTACTGCGCTAGTGTCCACTGTGACTCGAGACCGATAATACGGCTTGTTATGATGCGGTGCCAGTATTGTTGTGGCCAAGCCTCTAAATGGCTAATGCTAGTGACTCGTTGAGCGATGGTTGGGTGCTAGCGATCACCCGCTGTGCAAAAATACTTTGCCGGCAGCTACATGCATATCAAATAACCCATATTAGGTATATAAATCAATGATTTAGGGATATAACGAGAGTTGGCAACGAGAACCGGGCCAAGCGACTGCAGGCTGACACTAACCCGCAGGAAAACTGACTGCAGCAACAGTCATCGCCAGCGCCCAGCGCGCTAGTGTAACCGGCTGATTTCAGCTAACAGATGCTCAATGCGATAGTCCCAGGCAGCGTCAAATTCACTGTTCCAACCATCGCTAATTGCCTCCTTGACAGCACTCTTAACAGCGGCAAATAAGACGTCGTACATGGCCGGGTCGACGCCGTAATCTTTGCAATGGGCATCAACTTCCCAACTCAGATAACCGCCCTCACCAAGGTGCGCATCATCGATAAGCAGCTCAAAAATCTGCGCCGCCATACGCCCTCGCATATACTCGTCGGAGTGACCCATCAGCGGCAGCGCGGCGCTGCAACGGTCGAAAAATATCTGATATATAGCTGGCGTCAGATCAATATCCCGCTCGGCAACTTGTTCTAGACTAGCGACGACCAACTCTAACTGATTGATCAATGATCTCCCCCTCTTTTGCGATCTAAACGATCACGGCTACATTATTTTGAGTAACTATAATGACACAGCCAGCCTAGATCTAACAACATAAGCGGCTACTATACGTCGTAGTATGAGCGGCAACGGCCCAGCAAAGAATACTCACAGCTCACATTGATGTAGGTTCTCACTGAAAATAAAATATTCTCACTCAATTTGATTCGAGGCCGCTTTAGTCTTAATAGCAGGCCTAAAATTGCCCAACTTCATGAGTTTTGAAGGTCTCAAAAGTGCGGTGAGTTCAATTTGGCCCTTAGCTCGCTATTCAGTCAGTTCGATACATCTTAACGGGGCGTGTTATAGACCGGCTAAGGTGGGTAGCCTTTTGTACTGCTTCAATAAGAACGGACCAGGTTTGAGCATTACAAACGGAAAAGCGAGAATATTGATTCTCTTACAGAACGCCGAAATCGTAGTAAATAAGTGCAGAGTGGCACTACTTTATCTCAGATCCCACAAAAGATAGCCGAAAGCGCCTTTAGAAGGTTAAAGTGGACCATTGTTATTAACGAAATCGCAGAAAATACCGACAGAGATCACTGCACAAACAACCGAGACAGTCACACATGAAAAGAAGCTCACTAATATTAATTTCCTTCATCGCCGCCGCAGTTATCGGTGGTCTAGTGTACTTCTATAACGCGGCCAAGATTACAAACCCAACAGTTCTCCAGCAAGCCAAAAAAGTCACTGGCATAATACCTCACAGGATAGCGCACGCTGGAGGTGGCTTTAACAAGGTGAACTATACCAATTCATATGACGCCCTAGACTATAACTACGATCAGGGTTTTCTATATTTTGAGCTAGACTTTGTTTTTACTAGTGACAACCAATTGGTCTGTATGCATGACTGGAAGTCCAATTTCAAGCGTACATTTGGCTTTGAAACCACAAAAAAATATTCACTCGTTGAATTTGAACGTCTGGTTGAAGACAATACTAAATTTAAAAACTGTACACTTAAAGGCTTAGCTGACTGGATGATAGAATACCCTCTGGCGACCATAATAACCGATGTGAAAGAAAAAAATATCGTCGCATTGAGGGATATTTACTCAACCCTACCCAATGCACGGCAGCGGGTCATCCCCTAGGTGTATCAGCCTGAGAATTTTGAAACGATCAAGGCAATCGTCTATCAACAGATTATTTGGACCCTGTACCGCTACCGCGGTGGCAATGAAAGCGTCCTCACCGCGCTAGATACTTTCAGTGGCCCGATAGCAATTGCTATGCCAAAAAAAAGAGCGTCCAGCAACCTTCCAACGCGCCTCGCGGAAAGAAATATACCCACCTATGTACATACAATCAATCGTCCATCTGATGTAAATAAATATAAGAACACTTACAGAATAAGTGAAATCTATACTGACTATCTAATACCCACGAGGTAGAAATAGAAATCAGATAATCCATTAGTGAGCAGGCTAATTCAAAATACCATCAGAACCAGATGGCCTTAGCCACAATGAGTTGCGGAGAAACCTGTCTACCCTTTACTCTGCGCCATCATGCTTGTCAGTAGGACTACAACGCACCTATCGTCTCACCTTTAAACAATACGAATCGCTCACCATCTTCGACGGTAGTTACGTCAAGTCAGGGCCATTTCCCAAAAGGAAACGCCAACTAATTCACCATAAGCGGCTAGAGCGTGAGAGATCGGCAGGCACCAAATACTCGATTTCAGTTTGTCCTATTGTCGCGTAAAAAAGGCGCTGTCTCACTCGATCCTAACTCAGCGTCCCACCAGATTTGCTCCAGCTTGGCCTCTTTCCCAGGAAAACCAACAAAAAGATAAAGTCCCATATCCGGGTCTCTCTCGGCTACGCTCAATGGTGAATCATTCAATCCCTCCTGAGTTCAAGTAATAATTGAATTTCTACTTAACAAAACCATCAACTTATCGCTATGTTTGCGAAAGCGCTCCAATTCCCGACTAGACACAACACCTTCGTATCTACCTGTCTGGTCAAAGATGACGCCATAGATAAAGTCATCCTTCAGAGACTACCCATAGTTATTAGCGACGAACTCCATACCCTCTGCAACTATTGACCGGCGACTATAGTCCACTACAAACCCATCCTTTAACGATAGGGCTCGCCCCGCAAAATCAGCTGTCTGAGCCACCGCCGTCACTTCTGATCCAGCCTGAAACCATGCCCCGGTCGCTCCATGGCGCAACTCACACCAGCGTTTAATGTGCCATAGCCCGAAATCCCTAAATAGTCCTGCACCGTTGGGGCAACATTAAAAGGCGTTGCTGGCTGCCCAAAAACCCTAGGGTATTCTTCTGTCAGCACAATAAAAGAGAGTTTTCTCTGCTTTTTGTTCGCCATTAAAACATCCCACTGAGTATTCCTCATGGCAAGATGATCCGAGAATAACACCAGCACCGTGTTAACCAGCAAGTCTGTTCGCTTTAACTCAGCAATCCAGTTACCGACAAGATAATCGGTACAGTGGATAGCGTTGAGCATGGTGTCAGAGGAATGGTAACTGGATCGGTTTTCAGATAAGTGGGATGGAAAATACCCGCAAATCAGTAAATCCTGGCGAGAGAATTGGCCCAATCTAATCACCCTTTTTGACTACCCTGACGAGATACGCAAAGTGATTTATCCCACCAATGCGATTGAGTCGTTGAATAGCGTTATTCGCAAATCGGTAAAAACACGTAAGATTTTTCCGAATGACGAAGCTGCTATGAAGGTTATCTATCTAGCCACGGCTGCCGCGGCTAAAAAATGGACTATGCCAATTAGGGATTGGAAACCTGCGCTAAATCGCTTTATGATTGAGTTTGAGGAGCAGCTAGCTCCTCATGTTTAAACACGGCAGATACACAGTCTGTTTTACATCCTCGCTTTACATCCTCTGTAGGCGGGACAAACGCCCTATTCGTGGCTACCCTACCCACCCTGAGTGCGGCAATGCCTCATTGCGGCGCGGCGGACTTGATTTTATATCCCGTAAAAATAATTAAACCACCTTTCACCAACTGTATATAAGCTCAGTTTTTGCTCTTCCTCTGCAATCCTGTTTTTGCTACCTGATGTCGAGCGCATTAAGAAATTCTGTTAGGGCAGCACCGACTTCTTCCTGGTGAGAAAACGGCATCATATGATCGGCGCCGGTTATTGTATGAAGCACCGATCCCGAAATCTGCTCGGCCAGTATCTGACTTTGCTCATAAGGCACATTAACATCCTCAGTACCGTGGATAATAAGCGTCGGTGCTGTAATGGTTGTGCTAGACAGGCCAGGTGTTTCAAATTGTACAAAGTCATTATTCGTGCCTTCCTGACGTTGAGAGGGAGGCCAACTCGACCACATCAGCGATGCCATTTGCGCAAGTTTATCGGGATCCTCTTTTATCAATTGCTGGTTAGCCGGGTCTGGGACAATGGAACTAACCATCCCCTCTGGATCCATAAGATTGCTCATCAGAGATAATATGGCCCAGCTTAGAACATCTGATTCTAAAACCAGTTGCGCCAAATATGGCAATTCCCCTTGCACTTCAGACAATATCATAGGCTGGGAAACAGCTTCCAAAGCAACTAGGCCTATCGTTCGATTTGGGTACAGCGATGCGAACGCGATCGCAGAAGGACCGCCGCCTGAAGCCCCCATAACGATCACCGAATTGATGCTCAGCGAATCAAGTAACGCCGCGTAAGCATGTGCCTGTGCCGTCGGCGTCAGCCCTACTTCCAACGGCGTTCGTAAATACCCAGGGCGAGATGGGGTCAGAATTCGAAATCCCTCCTGTCCTTCCATCTCAGTCATCGCTGATCCCTGATCATATCCACCGGGTGTGCCATGTAAAAACAACAACACAGAGCCAGTATCACCTACTATTTGATATTCAATTGGGCCTGCAGAGGTTTCTGCTATTTGACTACCTGACTCCAGTGCCGCCAGGTTTTCACTTCGAAAGCTTGAATAAAAAGCGAAAGTGACGATTGTCATCAGTATGAGTGGCGCTAGTAGGCCTAAACCAATTTTCTTAATCATTTTGCCTCCAAAGCAAACTCAAAGTAGTTACGAATTAGTGTCTCTGTAAAAAAATCGTCACTATACGTTCGATCCCTGTTTCTCCGCAGACACCTGTGCCATATCGCTGTCGTGCATGATGATGTATCGGTAGGTTCCCCCTGCAGGGATATGCGGTAAATTTTCCAGATGCCGACGTTTAACAACGGTACGATCAGCACTGCGATAAGAACTATAGCCCTTGGCAATCAGGCCAACGATGCCGATCGCGGTGGCACGATTAACGCAGCTATGAAACTATTTTAGGGCTGCATAATATAATAATTAATGTACTACGTAATTTGGCGACAGCATTAAAGACCATCGCTTGTGGGGTATAGCCAGCAGCTTGAGCTTTTACTGATTCACCGCCTGAGTCTATTTCTATACTTATTCCCGCATCTTTTAAAACCTGTAATACGGCAATACTGGCGTTAGCTTTACTCGCAAAAGACACCGTCGTGTTGGGCTGGGCACGGCGAGCTGGCCAATGACCCTATGATCAGCCTGCGCGTCGTGGATTTTTACCCTATTTCTTCCAACCTGTCCAACCGGGGCCACGTACTACACGACCGGGTGTAGCGCCTGTATGAACACCATCAGCCAATACTTGCACGCCATTGATAAACAGATGGCTCATACCCGTTGATAGCTTATGCGGGTC
>JBLHLU010000162.1:0-8917 GCA_047623385.1 Paraglaciecola psychrophila | reverse complement strand
TGATTACTAACCCCAATGCGCCCACCGGTATTGGGCTAGGGTTGCAAGCGATCGAGGCGATACTGCAGGCCAATACAGATAATGTGGTGATTGTTGACGAGGCCTATATTGATTTTGGCGACAATTGCACCAGTGCTAGCGCCTTGATCGCCCGCTACCCCAACTTGCTGGTAGTGCAGACGCTGTCCAAGTCGCGTTCACTGGCGGGGCTGCGAGTCGGTTTTGCCTATGGCAGCAAGGAACTGATCGCTGGACTCAATCGCGTTAAAAACTCCTTCAACTCCTATCCTATTGATCGCATCGCCGAGGCGGCGGCGGTGGCTTCGATTGAGGATAACGACTATTTTGAACAGTGCTGCCAGCGCACCATAGCCACTAGAAACTGGACCTGCGAGCAGCTGCAGGCTCTGGGTTTTGACATATTGCCCTCCCAGGCCAACTTTATTATGGCCAAGCCCACGGTAGTGCCCGCCGCCGAACTGTTCGACCTGCTGCGCGAGCACAAGATTTTAGTGCGCTATTTTAACAAGCCCAGAATCGAGCAGTATCTGCGCATCAGTATTGGCAGCGATAGCGAAATGCAGGCCCTAGTAGCGGTTTTGAAGCAGATTCACGGCAATATCCAGGCCTAGACTTTACAAGCACAAAAGTTGTGGTAAAGTTGCGCGCTGCAATTATTGCCGGCCGTCAAAACACACCATATTGTTGATTTGTCGCCTTTTATTTTCATGTGCGCTTTGGTAGGGCGCACCACTGAGTCAGGAAAAAATCATGCCCGTTATTACACTTCCCGATGGCAGCCAGCGCGTCTTTGACAGTGCTGTTACCATTGCTGATGTGGCCATGGACATTGGTCCCGGATTAGCCAAGGCCGCACTGGCCGGTAAAATCAACCAGCAGTTAGTCGACACCTCCTATTTACTGGAAACCGATACCGAGCTAGCTATCGTCACCGAGCGCGACGAAGAGGGCATTGAGCTTGTTCGTCACTCTACCGCGCACTTAATGGCGATGGCGGTGCAAGAACTGTTTCCCGGCGTGCAAGTCACTATTGGCCCGGTTATCGACGATGGCTTTTTTTACGACTTTGCCACCGAACACAGCTTTAGTACTGAAGATTTGACCAAAATCGAAAAGCGCATGCTGGAAATCACCAAACAAGATCTACCCATTGAGCGATTGGTGATGGACCGAGAGCTGGCGATAAAAACCTTTCGGGATATGGGTGAAAACTACAAAGTACAGATTATTGAAGATCTGCCCGAGTCTGAGCCTATATCTATCTACAAGCAGGGCCCTTGGATGGATCTGTGCCGCGGCCCCCACGTGCCCAGCACCGGTAAGTTAAAAGCCTTTAAATTGATGAAAGTAGCGGGTGCCTACTGGCGCGGCGACTCTAAAAACGAGATGCTGCAGCGTATTTATGGTACTGCTTGGACCAACAAAAAAGATTTGAAGGCCTATATACATCGCCTTGAAGAAGCTGAAAAGCGCGATCACCGCAAGCTGGGTAAAAAATACGACTTGTTCCATATGCAAGAAGAAGCCCCGGGCATGGTGTTTTGGCACCCCAAGGGCTGGAGTATTTACAATACCATTGAAAGTTATATGCGCCGCCAGCAGGTGCTCAATAACTATCAAGAGATTAAAACCCCGCAACTGGTGGACTTATCTTTGTGGGAAAAATCCGGTCACGCCGACAAGTTTGGCGAGAACATGTTTACCCTGAACTCTGACGAGCGCCAGTTCGCGATCAAGCCGATGAACTGCCCCTGCCACGTGCAGGTGTTTAATCAAGGTCTTAAGAGCTACCGGGATTTGCCGCTGCGACTGGCTGAGTTTGGCTCCTGCCATCGCAATGAGCCCTCGGGTTCGCTGCACGGTATTATGCGGGTGCGCGGCTTTGTCCAAGACGATGCCCATATATTTTCTACTGAAGCGCAAATTCAGCCGGAAGTGGCCTCGTTTATCGACTTTTTACACGCGGTTTACGCCGACTTCGGCTTTAGTGATGTGATTTATCGGTTGTCGACCCGCCCAGAGCAGCGTGTGGGTAGTGAAGAAAGTTGGGACAAGGCTGAAAAGGCTCTGGCTCAGGCTCTCGATAGCAAGGGTTTGCCCTGGGAAGAACTGCCCGGCGAAGGGGCTTTTTATGGCCCCAAAATTGAATTTTCGCTACGTGATAGCATTGGTAGAATTTGGCAAATGGGCACCATCCAGGTCGATTTTTCAATGCCCGGACGTCTCGATGCACAGTACGTTGCTGAGGATGGCTCACGGCAGACACCGGTGATGTTGCACCGGGCAATTCTGGGATCTTTTGAGCGATTTATTGGAATTTTGATCGAACACTACGAAGGTGCTTTTCCGACATGGTTGGCACCGACTCAGGCAGTTTTGGCCAATATAACGGACAAACAGAGCTCATATGTGAAAAAAATCCATGAATCCTTGAAAAATAGCGGATTTAGAGTGGATGCGGACTTGAGAAACGAGAAGATCGGCTTTAAAATCCGCGAGCATACTATACAGAAGGTTCCTTACCTGCTGGTAATCGGCGATAAGGAAGTTGAAACCCAGACCGTGGCCGTGCGTGCACGCAGTGGTGAAGACCTCGGTTCAATGTCTCTAGAGGCATTCGAGGCGGTTCTAAACGATGACGTAGCACGACGCGGTCGTGTTGGTTCTGAGCATTAATCAGCGGAGAGATAACGATTAAGCAAAAAGGAAAAAGTAAGCGGGCAACCATCAATGATGAAATTGTTGCCACAGAAGTTCGACTGATAGGCGCCGAAGGCGAACAGGTCGGCATTGTACCCCTAGCAGAAGCTCGCGCTAAAGCGCTTGAGGTTGCCTTGGATTTGGTGCAAATAGCAGATTCCGATCCGATAGTCTGTAAAATTATGGACTACGGTAAACATGTGTTCGAAGCCAAGAAACAAGTGGCTGCTCAGAAAAAGAAGCAGGTTCGAACACAGGTTAAGGAAATGAAATTCCGTCCCGGGACGGATGAGGGAGATTACCAGGTAAAACTACGCAACCTGGTACGTTTTCTTGAACACGGGGACAAAGCTAAGGTGACCTTGCGTTACCGCGGTCGAGAGATGGCCCACCAGGAAATTGGTATGCAGCTGCTTAAGCGCGTCGAGAAAGACCTCGAAGAGCTTGGCGCAGTAGAGCAGTTTCCAAAGATGGAAGGCCGGCAATTGACTATGGTTATTGCCCCACGAAGTAAAAAGAAATAGCGAGCTCAGTGTCTATTGTATCGCCACCGTCTTCGGGCAGTGTAGAGCACTAGGTCAGGGCCTGTTTCTTTTTGTATTTATTAACATTAAACCCCGCTGAGGTAATGTCCTCAAGGGTTCAAATGCGGAGTATCTAACGATGCCAAAAGCTAAAGTACATAGCGGGGCAGCTAAACGTTTTAAAAAAACCGGTGCCGGTTATAAACGTAAAAGCGCCCATAAGAGTCACATCTTGACCAAAATGACCACCAAGCGGAAACGTCAACTGCGTGGTACTTCTGCGGTTCATCCCTCAGATAAGATACTGATCGATCGTATGTTGCGCGCCAACTAGGTGCTGTCACCCTCGAAAGAGAATTTATTTAAAGGTTAAGTTAGGAGACTATTATGCCTCGCGTAAAACGTGGTGTGACTGCAAACCGTCGTCACAAAAAGATTTTAAAGCAAGCCAAAGGTTACTACGGAGCCCGCTCGCGGATTTTCCGGGTAGCTAAACAAGCGGTTATCAAAGCGGGTCAATATGCTTACCGTGACCGTCGTCAGCGCAAGCGTCAGTTTCGCGCGCTGTGGATTGTTCGTATCAATGCCCAGTCTCGCGCCAACGGTCTGTCTTACAGCCGTTTGATTGCCGGTCTGAAAAAAGCAGAAATCGGCCTCGATCGCCGCGTTCTTGCCGATCTGGCAGTGCACGACAAAGCGGCGTTTACCGCCGTAGTTGAGAAAGCGAAAGCCGCCTTAGCATAAACACTTTGGGCCTATGGCCCAGGGCGTTGACAAATAGGGAAAGGGCTGGCGCTCTTTCCCTATTTTCGTTTTAATCTAACCAAATTATTTGTCTTCTTGGGCTTAGGCGCAAGAAGACGCTGACAGTGCAGTCGCTCTATCAGCCGCTATACGGCAATTATTTCGGTATCAATTGCGATACTAATTGCTCTATCAATTAAAACAGCCACTACAATAGCCGTTAAGGCAGTTTTGGGCATAGAGACGCAGACCATGGAAAATCTTGAATCACTAGCGGCACAGGCCCGCAGTGCCATCGATGAAGCGGTAGATGCCGCCGCACTGGACCAAGTGCGGGTCGATTATCTGGGTAAAAAAGGTCAGATTACCGGGCTATTAAAGGGTTTGGGTAAACTCTCCAATGAGCAACGTCCCGCCGCTGGAGCGCTGATCAATCAGGTTAAAGCGCAGCTGCAAGAGCATCTAAGTGCCCGCAAAGATACCCTCGAAGGCGTAGCGGTGGCGGCACAGTTAGCCGGTGAGACCATCGATATCAGCTTGCCTGGTCGCGGTCAGGAAACCGGTGGTCTGCACCCGGTTACTCGCACCATCGAGCGCATTGCTGAGTTTTTTGAGGCGATTGGCTTCGAGACGGTAGAGGGTCCGGAGATCGAGGACGACTACCACAACTTTGAAGCGCTCAATATTCCGGCGCACCACCCGGCGCGGGCGATGCACGATACGTTCTATATTGACCCCACTACCGTGCTGCGAACCCATACCTCGCCGGTGCAGGTGCGGGTAATGGAGGCTTCGGAGCCACCGCTAAAAGTTATCTGCCCGGGGCGCGTTTATCGCTGCGATTCCGATTTAACCCATACCCCAATGTTTCATCAGGTAGAAGGTTTGTTAATCAGTGAGAGCAGTAGTTTTGCCGACTTGAAAGGGGTGGTGGAAGAGTTTTTGCGGGTATTTTTCGAACAGGAATTGGCGGTGCGCTTTCGCCCTTCTTATTTCCCCTTTACCGAGCCCTCGGCAGAAGTGGATATTCAGTGTGTGATGTGTAGCGGCGAAGGTTGCAGAGTGTGCAGCCAAACCGGCTGGTTGGAAGTGATGGGTTGCGGCATGGTGCACCCCAGTGTGTTTGAACACGCTAATATCGACACAGAAAAGTTTACCGGCTTTGCCTTTGGCATGGGCGTAGAGCGCCTGGCCATGTTGCGCTATGGGGTCAACGACCTGCGGCTGTATTTTGATAACGATTTGCGCTTTTTAGAGCAATTTCGCTAGCCCGGCTCGGCTATACCTAGCACAACTAACACGATATCAGGCCCGGAGCACAGCCCCGGCCCCCGCAGCAGAGATTTAGAGCATCATGAAAATAAGTGAACAGTGGTTACGCGAATGGGTCAATCCAGCGGTGGCGACCACCGAATTGGTTGAACAGATTACCATGGCGGGTTTGGAAGTTGATGGCACCGAGCCTGTTGCCGGTGTATTTAGCGGTGTTGTGGTTGGTGAAATTGTGGCCGCTGAGCAGCACCCCGATGCTGACAAATTGCGAGTGTGCCAAGTGGCCGGTGGCGATGAGGTCGTGCAGGTAGTGTGCGGTGCGCCCAACGCCCGGGTAGGTATCAAGATTCCTTTTGCCATGGTCGGTGCGCTGCTGCCCCCTGCCGCCGAGGGCGACAAGGCTTTCAAAATCAAAAAGGCCAAGCTGCGCGGCGTTGAATCTATCGGCATGCTCTGTGCTGAGCGTGAACTGGGGCTCTCTGATGCCAATGAGGGCTTGATGGAGCTGCCTCTTGACGCGCCGGTAGGCACTGATTTACGGGTTTATCTGGACTTGGATGACACTATTATCGATGTTGACCTGACCCCCAATCGGGCAGATTGTCTGAGTATTGCCGGCATTGCCCGGGATGTCGGTGTACTGTATCGCGCGCCAGTCACCGAGGTCGCTATAGCAGCGGTGCCAGCCCAAATTGAGCAGGCGTTAGATATTGCCCTAGAGGCCGGCGCCGACTGCCCGCGCTATGTTGGCCGTGTTATTCGCGGAGTCGATATGAGCCGCAGCTCGCCGCTGTGGCTGCAAGAAAAACTGCGCCGCTGTGGCCTGCGCTCTATCGATGTTGTGGTCGATATTACCAATTATATTTTACTGGAACTGGGTCAGCCGATGCACGCTTTTGACCTCGACAAGCTCAATGGCGATATTCGGGTGCGACTGGCCCAAACCGGCGAGTCTATTGAGCTGTTAGACGGCCAGCAGCTGGCGCTCAAGGCCGGTAGCTTGGTTATTGCCGACCAGCAAAACCCTGTTGCCCTTGCGGGTATTATGGGCGGCGCGGCTAGTGCGGTAAGCGCAGGCACCCAGGACATCTTTTTTGAAGCAGCGTTTTTCGCCCCGGTAGCCATCGCCGGCCGCGCCCGTTCCTATGGTTTACACACCGATTCCTCACACCGCTTTGAGCGCGGAGTAGATTACCAATTGCAAGTAAGGGCGATGGAGCGTGCTACCGCGCTGCTGTTGGCCCATGCCGGCGGGCAACCAGGACCCGTTGTAGAAGTTAGCTCTGATGCTGATCTGCCAGTGGCGAGCATTATAGCGCTGCGTGAGGCGCGCATCGAAAGACTGTTAGGGCTGCGTATCGGTAGAGACGAGGTAGGTGATATTCTGCGTCGATTGGGCCTACAGGTAACCGATACCGCTGAGGGCTGGGATGTAGTTGCTCCCTCCTGGCGCTTTGATATCACTATTGAAGCCGACTTATTGGAAGAAATCGCCCGTATTTATGGCTATAACAATTTGCCGGTAACCCGAATTACCGCTGATTTGAGCCTGCGCGCCAAACCCGAGACACAGACCGGCATTAAGCAGATTCGCCGCCAATTGGTCGCCCGTGGTTATCAAGAAGCGATCACCTACAGCTTTATCGATCCTAAGTCACAGCAGCAGATCAATCCCGGGCAGCAGCCCATCGTGCTGCAGAACCCCATCTCTGCAGATATGTCGGTGATGCGTACCAGTTTGTGGCCCGGCTTACTCAATGCAGTGTTGCACAATGTTAACCGCCAGCAGTCCAGAGTAAGGTTATTTGAGTCGGGGCTGCGCTTTATACCGGGAGCCGACGGCGCCTTGCCGCTGCAGCAGCCGATGTTGGCCGCAGTGATAAGCGGTCGCCGTGAGCCCGAATCTTGGTCTGAAAACGGCGAAGACGTCGATTTTTTCGACCTAAAAGGTGACTTGGAATCGATTGTTGCGCTAAGCGGTAGTGGTATTGAGTTTGCCAAGGGCGAACACCCAGCGCTGCACCCCGGGCAAACCGCTGCGCTGCTGTTAGAGGGCAAAACTGTCGGTACTATTGGTGCTCTTCACCCGCAACTACAAAAACAGATGGGATTTGCCTTGCCGCTCTATCTGTTTGAAGTGGAACTGGCCGCCATTCGCGACTCAGTACTGCCGTCATTTACTGAGCTGTCTAAGTTCCCTGAGCTGCGCCGCGATTTGGCGGTGTTAGTGGGCCGTGAAATAGATGCTCAAAAAGTACTCGATGTTGTTCGATCTGCCGCCGGTGAGCACTTACGTAACCTCAGGCTGTTTGACATCTATGAGGGTAAAGGTATTGATCTTAAAGAAAAAAGTCTTGCTCTCGGCTTGACGTATCAGCATTCTTCGCGCACTCTTAATGAAGATGAAATTAATGCATCCGTAGAGCGCGTAGTCGAGAGGCTAAAAGCTGAATTGGGTGCTGTATTAAGAAACTAGTTTAGGAATGCATGCATGACCGCGCTTACCAAATCTGAGATGGCTGAGAAGTTGTACGAAGAGCTAGGGCTGAATAAGCGGGAAGCGAAAGAGGTCGTCGAGCATTTTTTTGAGGAAATTCGGCATTCGCTGGAAGCCAACGAGCAGGTAAAATTGTCAGGCTTTGGCAATTTTGATCTGCGCGATAAAAGCCAGCGTCCCGGCCGCAACCCCAAGACCGGCGAAGAGATCCCTATCTCTGCCCGCAGGGTAGTTACCTTCAGACCGGGACAAAAACTCAAAGTACGGGTAGAAGCCTACGCCGGCTCTGAGTAACAGACAAATACTGAGATACTATGTTAGAGCCCAGCAACAACGACGAACTTCCAGTCATTCCCGGCAAACGCTATTTTACCATTGGTGAGGTTAGCGAGCTGTGTGCGGTAAAACCCCATGTACTGCGCTACTGGGAGCAGGAATTTCCTAATTTAAAGCCGGTTAAGCGCCGCGGTAACCGCCGCTACTACCAGCGTGAAGATGTTATCCTCATCCGTCAGATTCGCAGTTTATTGTACGATCAGGGCTATACCATAGGTGGTGCTCGGCAACGTATGAACGGCGACGACAAGGATGAATCGAGCGTTGAGTACAAAGAAATGCTGCGCCAGATGATCGGCGAGTTAGAGGAAATTCTCGAAGTACTGCCCGCTGCGTAAATACCTGCAAACTTAGCGAAAAACGTATTCACAGAGCCTGCCATTTACTGTATTATCCCGGCATCTTGAGTCAGTCGAGCAAGAATTCGGGGCGTAGCGCAGCCTGGTAGCGCACTACACTGGGGGTGTAGTGGTCGCAGGTTCAAATCCTGCCGTCCCGACCATGTTACATAAAAAAGGCCACCTACAGGGTGGCCTTTTTTATGTAACGGTGGCGCGCCAGATTTGTTCGTTAGCAAGCTGCGGCGCGGCGCGCGTATGCAAGGTTCAGCGCTTGCGATAGCAAGAGGCCACGAGCCGCAGGCGAAGCCCGAAGGGTTGCAGTCGCCCTTAGGCGATTGCAATACAATTCTGCCGCTCCGCCCATATTTAGTACTAAAAATCAAGCACTTACCGGTATCGCCTCTAAGTGCTTTTTTGTGCCCTTCAAATTTAAGTCCATATTAAGTCCAAATAAATCGCGTATTTTGGTATATCGGTCCTTT
>JBLHLU010000161.1:0-8919 GCA_047623385.1 Paraglaciecola psychrophila | reverse complement strand
ATAGCACCTTGGCTTGGTATCAATCTCTAGGCAGGGATTCTCAAGCGTTATTGCAAAACACTAACATCAGTGCAGCGATGCTGGCAGACAGTGACTCTTTATTCACCTATCGTCAGCGAATAACGCTTATTGACAATTTACTGGCCAGCGGCCTTACACCCAGTAGCTGGCTGGCTGGTCGCCAGACGCAAATCGCCGACTACGGTATTTTGGGTTATGCCATGATGAGCTGTGGAACTTTGCGCCAAGCCCTTGCCATCGCTGTGAAGTATCACCGCATGGCCGGGGCTATGTTTGACTTACAGTTTTTCGAGCAGGGCGAAGACGCCATCGTGCGCATTGACCATGTTATGTTTAAAGGTTTAGCTCGCCAATATATTGTCGAAGAGTTGTTTGTATCGATCCCGTCGCTGATCTCACTATTGCTGGGCAAAACCCATCGGCCCAAAGAAATTCGCCTGTCCTATGGCGCTCCAGACTATTGCGACGATTTCCCCAGCGCTTTCGGCTGCGCCGTTAGCTTTGACAACCGCTTCTGTGAATACCACTTCAACAGCGCCGAACTCAATGAGAAACTGCCCAAAGCCGACCCCAACTATGCCCGCATAACAGAGCAGGCCTGCCGCTCAATTGGCAATAAAATGGCACTCGAACAGGGGCTAGTGGCACAGATCGGCAATATTTTGTTGTCGGAACCAGGCCACTTTCCAAAACTTGAGCCGGTTGCCGAACAACTGTTACTCAGTACTAGAACCATGCGCCGGAGACTGCGAGAGCTGGGGACAAGCTATCAGATCATTCTTGACGGGGTGAGAAAAGAGCTGGCATCGGAGTATTTAGCAAGCACCAATTTATCAGTACAAGACGTTTCTGAGTTGCTGGGATTCTCGGAAGTCACCAATTTTAGACGCGCCTATTTGAAATGGGCCGGTGAGTCGCCGCATCGCTACCGGCAACGCAATAGCTAAATGTGGGTCTCAAACGGGCGTTACCCACAGGCATTACTGCCGGGTATTAGCATCGACAATACGCAATTCACGGGGCAGCGAAAAGGTGATAGTTTCTTTTACGCCCTGCACTTCTTCCGGCGCCTCTGCACCCAAGGCACAGAGCCTGTCAATCACTTGGCGAACTAGAATATCTGGTGCAGAAGCACCCGCAGTAATTCCCAGCACCGTTTTACCTACCAGCCAAGCGGGGTCAATTTCACTTGCCGAGTCAATTAAATGCGACTGCGTACCCATACGATGAGCCAACTCCGACAGCCGATTGGAATTAGAGCTATTCGGTGAGCCCACAACTAACAACAAGTCACAGTCCCCTGCTAGCTGCTTGACCGCGTCCTGTCGATTCTGGGTGGCATAACAAATGTCATCGACTCTAGGTCCTTTTATCTGCGGAAATTTTTGCCGCAACGCCTCGATAACCACCGCGGTGTCGTCCATCGACAACGTTGTCTGGGTTACATAGGACAGTTCATTAGGATTGCGCACCTGTAACCGCTGAACCTGAGCTGGGTCCTCTACAAGATAAATATCACCGCCTTCGCTGCGCTGATATTGACCCATAGTACCCTCGACCTCCGGGTGCCCGCGGTGACCGATCAAAATGCATTCCTGCCCCTTGCGAGAGTAGCGAGCCACCTCCATATGTACTTTAGTCACCAGTGGACAAGTCGCATCAAAAATCTTTAACTGCCGCTGTTTAGCCTCCTCCTGCACCGCCAGTGAAACACCATGGGCGCTAAATATAACAATGGCGTCATCGGGAACTTCACTGAGCTCTTCGACAAATATCGCCCCACGATCACGCAGGTTGTCGACCACGTATTTGTTGTGAACGACTTCGTGGCGCACATAGATAGGGGCGCCGAAGACCTCAATGGCCCGATTGACTATCTCGATGGCACGGTCGACCCCAGCACAAAAGCCCCGGGGATTGGCCAGTTTAATCTTTAGCGGCGCCGCAACGCTGGACATTGTCATCACTCGTGCTCCGTATCAACAATATTCACAGCATCGGCGGTATCGACAGCCAAAATACTAACCTTAAACAAAATGGTAGCCCCCGCTAAAGGATGGTTAAAATCTACCGTCACTTGATCATCTTGCACTGACTTTACCACGCCGGGCAATTCAGACTGACGCGCATCGGCAAAAGAAATGACCAGGCCCTCAACCAGTTCCAGCTCTGCTGCGAAGTCTGAGCGAGAAAATAATTGCACGTTATTGGGATTGGCTTGACCAAACGCCTGTTCAGGCGGCAAGGTAAACGTGCCGTTTTCGCCCGCGGTCATGCCAACAAGTTTTTGTTCAAATTCGTAGGGCAGGCTACCATCGCCAAAAACTAATACTGCGGCTTCGCCATCAAAATTCGAGTCGATCACGCCGCCGTCTTGGAAGTTAAGGGCGAAGTGCAGGGTTACGCGGCTATTGGGGCCAATGGGCATCGTCGACATAAAACTCTTTCTCGCAGGTTTATACAGCGCGGCTGAAGATTATCGCCATTCAGTCCCGCTGCGCGGTGGATTTTTCGGGATTAACAAACATGTCTAAAATCATCAAAGCGGCGCCGACACTAATTGCCGCATCGGCAATATTAAAGGTCGGAAAATAACGATTGTGATAGTGCACTGAAATAAAATCCACTACATAACCGAGTACCGCGCGATCCCACAAATTACCCAAGGCGCCACCCAGGATAAAAGTCAGACTGACCGCCATTAGCTTTTCGTTAGCTTTCAGTCGCAGTAACCACAGTGCAATAACTAGGCTTACCAACGAAGAAATGGCGACAAACAGCCAGCGCTGCCAGCCCCCGGCACTGCTCAGAAAACTAAACGCAGCGCCCTCATTGTGCATCAGAGTAAAATTGAGCCAGGGCGCCAACTCAAGCGCGCGGCCATAGTCCAGCGCACTGCTGGCTGACTGCTTACTCCACTGATCTAACAGTACAATCAGCAAGCTCAGCACCAACCACAGCGCGTTTTTTAGTATCGGTGCCGAGCTCACAGCTCAGCTCCGAGGTACTTGCAACTGAGGTGCTTGCCGCTAAGCATATTGGCGCTGCTCGCCGTCGCCGTCAACATTGCTAATGCAGCGACCACAGAGTTCAGGATGCTGTTCAGCGCTGCCGACATCGGCAATATGATGCCAGCAACGCGCGCACTTAGTATGCTCGCTCTGAGTCACAGCAATTTCCAAACCGTCAACCTCAGTCGCACAGGCATCCTGAGATTCAGCTAAAGGTTTAATACTGGCGCTAGAGGTGATCAGCGCAAAACGCAGCTCATCACCGAGGCGAGCAAGCAGCTGGGTTAGCTCATCGCTGCAATATAGCACCACCTCAGCCTCCAGCGCGGCGCCAATAGCGCCATCACTACGCTTGGACTCCAACACCTTGTTGACCGCTGTTCTTACCGCCATGATTTGCTGCCAGAACGCTGGGGTAAACTGATCGCCTGTAGTGAGCACCGGCAGCTGCTGGTACCACTGACTTAAAAATACCGATGACTCGGACTCTGCGCAAATATGGGGCCACAGTTCATCGGCAGTAAAACTTAATATCGGCGCAATCCAGCGCACCATTGCCTGCGCAATATGATACATAGCAGTCTGCGCCGAACGCCGGGCCAGACTGTCTGCGCCATTGGTGTATTGACGGTCCTTAACCACATCCAGATAAAAACTACCCAACTCAACAACGCAAAAATTATGTAGTTTCTGGTAGATCACATGAAACTGATAACTCTCATAGGCATCGATGATATCGGCCTGCAACAGGGCCGCAGCATCGAGCACCCAGCGGTCTAAGGCTACCAACTGCTCAGTCGGCACCAGCTGACTTGCCGGGTCAAAGTCATCAATATTGGACAGTAAAAAACGCGCGGTATTGCGAATACGTCGATAGGAGTCGGCGGTGCGCTTAAACACCTCATCAGAAACTGTCATCTCGTTGCGATAGTCGGTCGAAGCGACCCACAGCCGCAGTACATCCGCGCCCAGCGAGCTGATGATTTGCTTGGGCGCAATCACATTACCGATCGACTTGGACATCTTGCGGCCCTCGGTATCGACGGTAAAACCATGGGTCAGCACCGCTTTATAGGGTGCATGACCATTGATTGCCACCGAAGTCAGCAGCGAGGATTGGAACCAGCCCCGGTGCTGATCGGATCCTTCCATATACAGATCTGCGGGCCGTGACAGCTGCTCTCTTCGCCCCAGTACACTCTCGTGAGTCACGCCGGAATCAAACCACACGTCGAGGGTGTCGCTAACCTTTTCATAATCAGCGGCGTCGTCGCCCAATAGTTCTTCGATATCCAGATCAAACCAAGCGTCGATGCCGCGCTGTTCGACGCGTTGCGCAACTTCTTCGATCAACCGCGGAGTCTGCGGGTGCAAGGCGGCATTGTCTTTGCGAATAAATAACGCGATCGGCACCCCCCAAGTACGTTGTCTGCTGATACACCAATCCGGCCGATCTACCATCATCGACTCAATTCTAGCTTCGCCCCAAGCGGGCATCCACTCCACTTCTTTAACCTGAGCCAATACCTGTTCGATAAAACCTTTATGCGCCATGCTCACAAACCACTGAGGCGTGGCGCGGAAAATAATCGGCGACTTGTGACGCCAGCAGTGCGGATAACTATGCGACAAGGTTTCGTGATGCAGCAGCGCACCGCGCTCGCGCAACAACTCGATCACCGTGTCATTGGCTTTTATCACATGCTGACCGGCAAAAATCTCCGTGTCCGCCAAGTAAACACCGTTCGCCCCTACCGGATTGAGTACCTCCAGGCCGTATTTCTGACCCACGACAAAATCGTCAACACCGTGACCGGGGGCTGTGTGCACTGCCCCGGTACCGGCCTCTGTAGTTACGTGTTCGCCCAGGACCACAGGTACTACGCGATCGTAAAAAGGGTGTTGCAATAACAGATGCTCCAGTGCTGCGCCCTGACACTGGCCAACTACTTGCCAGTTTGCAACGCCCAACCGCGCCATCACAGATTGCTGTAGTGCCTCAGCCACTAATACCCTGCGCTCAGTTTGCTCTTGCTCAAAGGCCAGCAGTACATAGTCCAGCTCTGGGTGCAAGCTAACCGCCATATTGGCGGGCAGGGTCCAAGGAGTGGTAGTCCAGATAGCAATGCTGACATCACCGGCTACTGGCTGGGCACCGCAGGCACTGAGCAGCACTGATTTATCTACCGCCGCAAATGCCACGTCGATGGAGTGGGAGGTTTTTTGCTGATATTCCACTTCCGCTTCCGCCAGCGCCGAGCCGCAGTCCATGCACCAGTGTACCGGCTTATAGCCCTTGATCAAATAACCATTATCGGCAATCTTACCGAGGGCGCGAATGATATCCGCCTCGTTTTGAAAGTTCATGGTCAGGTAGGGGTTGTCCCATTCCGCCAGCACGCCCAAGCGCTTAAAACCCTCGCGTTGGCCGTCTACTTGCCGCTGGGCATACTCCCGGCATTTTTGCCGAAAGGCCGCCGCATCGATTTTAACGCCGGCCTTGCCGACTTTCTTTTCGACATTGAGTTCGATAGGCAGTCCGTGGCAGTCCCAACCCGGTACAAAGGGCGCATCAAAACCGTTCATGGTTTTTGACTTAACGATAATATCTTTGATGATTTTATTGAGCGCATGACCCAGGTGAATATCGCCGTTGGCATAGGGAGGGCCATCGTGCAAAATAAAAGGCGTGCGGCCTTTGCTATTTTCTCGAATTTGGCCGTAAAGATCCTCTTTATACCAGCGTTTGAGCGTTTCTGGCTCGCGTTGCGCTAGGTTGGCTTTCATCGGAAAGGCAGTCTTAGGCAAGTTCAATGTTGATTTGTAATCAGTCATGCGTTTTATATACCGAAATGTGAAAAGGGGTTGGCGGCCACTCGCTGCTCATCATGGCTCTGATCTATTGCTGTACCTTACCGTACGTGCCGCTATACGCGGCGTCTTCACTGTGAACAGCAGTGCTACACCGAGGCTGGCAAGTCAAAATATGCCCGGCCGGCGGAAAAATCCTGATGAATAGCGGTTTTCAATGCCTCCAGCGAGTCGAACTTTTTCTCCTCACGAATTTTATGTCGAAACACCACGGTAATGCGTTGACCATAGATGTCGCGGGTAAAGTCCAGTATGTGAACCTCCAAAATTGCCTTCTGCAAAGAGTTGACCGTTGGCCGGATGCCGACGTTAGCGACCCCTGAATAGGTTTTTTCACCGATAAGGACAGCCACTGCATAGACACCGGACAGTGCCACCCGGATGCGGTTGGGTTCGACATTGGCGGTGGCGGCGCCCAGTGTCCGGCCCAATTGGCGTCCCAGCATCACCTTGCCACTCATACTATAGGGTTGACCTAGTAGACTGGCGGCCAATTCAAAATTGGACGACTCCAGCGCTTGGCGAATGCGGGTACTGCTAACTCGCTCCTGTCCAATTTCGAAGGTCGCCGTCGGCACTACTTCAAAACCATGATCACGGCCGGCCTGTTTCAGCACCTCAAAAGTACCGGTGCGGTCGTGACCAAAGCGAAAATCATCACCGACAATAACGTAACGACTGGCCAGACCCTGCACAAAAACTTGCTCAATAAAGTCTTCGGGGTCGAGTCCGCTAAAAGCCTCAGTAAAACGAATACGCAGTACCCGATCGATGCCTAACGCTTTCAGTGCCAAGAATTTCTCGCGGAAACTCATCAACCGCGACGGCGCTTGTTGCGGGGCAAAAAACTCTCTAGGTAGTGGTTCAAATAACACCACTACGGTCGGTAAACCCAGTGCTCGGCCCCTGTCTATTAGCTGTTGCAATACCTCCCGGTGACCCAGATGTACGCCGTCAAAGGCACCAATAGTGGTAACGCATTCTCGGTGGCGGGGTCGCAAATTAACTAAGCCGCGGATAAGTTCCATAATGTCCTAATCGCTAGTGGTCTCGGCGCTCGTCGAGGCAAGCTCTGCGCTGATCGGCATTCGCCAACAGCACGATACTGTCAGGGTCGACTACGCTACAAATAGCGCGTGATTATAGCCCAGCAGTGGTAACGCCACCAGTCGATGAGGCCGGTGAATGAGCCAATTTTTCACCGATTAAGGGTCGGAGCCAGAAAATGGTGCTTTCGGACCCCAAGAGCCGCCAGCACCGCAGCGTAGACGGTGGCCCCAAGCAGGCAATAAGTGCCGAGATGGGCACCGCGCTGCCACCATAACCAGTCGGACCACTGCTGCAGCGGTGGGCTCAACCAGTACAGCAATAGCGCCATCATTACTGCCGCCACTGCCATTTTCGCGGTAAGCGCCATGAGTGTGGAGCCAAAGGCATAAACCCCGGCCCGCTGCAGACCTCGGTATAGCAGGGCAGCATTGAGAATGGCGGCCAGTGAGGTAGCCAGAGCCAAGCCGACGTGGCCAATACTCCAGATATAGTGCAACGGCACCACCAATATCACATTGAGCACCATATTAGCGGCCATCGCCTTAATCCCAATGGCTACCGGGGTTTTGGTATCTTGGCGGGAAAAATACCCTGGCGCCAGCACCTTAATCAACATAAAAGCCACCAGCCCGAAGGCGTAAGCGCGCAAACTGAGCGCCGACATCGCAACATCGTTAGCGGTCAGTGCGCCGTAGTTAAACAAGGTAGTTAGAATAGGCGCGGCCAACACCATCAGCGCGATCGCTGCCGGAATCGCAATCAGCAGCACCAGCCGCACTGCCCAATCTAGGGTGTGACTAAAATGATTAGCCGAGCCATTGGCCTGCTGGCGCGACAAACTCGGTAAAATAACGGTGCTGATAGCGATCGCAAACACGCCTAGCGGCAGCTCGACTAAACGGTCGGAATAGTACAACCAAGAGATACTGCCCTCCGAAATAAATGAGGCCAATACCGTATCTAACAGTAAGTTGATCTGGCTGACCGATACGCCAAAAATGGCCGGTCCCATCAACGCCAAAATACGCCGTACCCCCTCGTCACCCATGTCCCACACCGGTCGCGGTGTCATCCGAATGCCAACCATAAACGGCAGCTGGAAGGTTAGCTGGATAAAACCTGCCGCCAGCACGCCCCAGGCCAGCGCATAAACCGGCACTTCGAATAGCGGCGCCACTACCAACGCCGATATAATCAGCGATATATTGAGCAGCACCGGGGTAAAGGCAGGCACCGCAAAGCGGCCGTAACTGTTGAGTACCGCACCGCAAAAGCCAGTCAGAGAAATAAGCAGTAAATACGGAAAAGTAATACGAATCATATTGCTGGCCAATTCGTAGCGGGCCGGATCTTCCGCTAGATAAAAGCCCGGTGCAAACAGGGCCGTCAGCACTGGCGCGCCGATCACCGCCAGACTGGTTAGCAGCAACAGCGAGCCCCCTAACCCCCCCGCCACTCGGTTAATCAGGTCCTGCACTTCTCGGTGCGAGCGACGCTCTCGATATTCGGACAAAACCGGAACAAAAGCTTGCGAGAAGGCGCCTTCGGCGAATAGCCGGCGCATAAAATTGGGGATTTTAAAGGCAATAAAAAAAGCATCAGCGGCGGCACTAGCACCGACAAAATGAGCCACAACAATATCCCGAGTCAAACCCATTACCCGGGACAAAAGAGTCATTAAACTAACTACCAGACTCGATTTCAGCAGGCCAGCGGCAGGCTTAACTGGTGGCGGTGTTGGCATTTTTGGCGGTGTTGGCGGTGTTGGCGAAGGCAAAAACCGGTTCCTTTAAAGTTAACTCAAACCTTGGGCTGATCCGTGTAAACAACCAGAAAAATCCATTCACGTGCGCCAAACACTAGCGCCACTGGGACTGTAAACGGCCGTAATTTAGCTGCAACCACTGCAGTGTAATCAGCGTGTGGGCATTAGTGATTTTACCTTGGGCCAGCAGCTGCCAGAGCG
>JBLHLU010000160.1:0-8976 GCA_047623385.1 Paraglaciecola psychrophila | reverse complement strand
TTTAAGGTAAAACGCGGGGACTATGAAAAATCGGGGAACTACGAAATTGTCGAAATCGCCGGCCTTTATTGGCATTTCGTCGATCTGGTTTGGGTGTTTATTTTTGCCTTTTTCTATTTGTGGTAACCGCACCTAGGCGACTGCAAACAGTATGGAAAAAACTATGAACAATACGACGTTGCATCAACAACCCCCTATTACTATTTACCTGCAAATGTGGCTGTTGCTTTTTGTGCTTAGCGCACTGTCTTATATGGTGGACTATCTCGATTTTCAGGGGTATTTGCGCTGGAGCTTAATCATCTTTTTTATGTTGTTAAAGGCCGGGCTTATTGTCTCTGTTTTTATGCATATGCTGTGGGAACGCTGGGCACTAATACTCACTATTTTAGTACCGCCGTTATGTCTACTGGTATTAGTCGCCTTAATGTCCCTGGAGGCCGACTATACCTTTTTAACTCGCACTCGCTTCTTCCAGTTCGATTAAGACCCAGTGTAGCGTGTTATTCCGGCATAAAAAAAGGCCCTAAACTGGGGCCTTTGGTCGTCATTATTAATCCTTTTTAGTACTGCCAACCGACGCAGAAAACCGCCGGTCTATTTATGGCATGGTCTTTACAAACCCCTTCCAGTTGCGCTGCCAATCGACCACCCACTCTGGTGTTGCCTCGCCCTCTCCGCCGAATTCAATCCTAGGGTGTTTTTCTATGATATTGCTCAACACCACTTCTTGCTGCTCGGTTACATCGACAAAAAATACGTGTTTACCCTGCTGCAAAACAGTTTGAAAGGTTTTAAATTGATAGTGGGGCTCTTGAATACCAAACAGCCCACCCTCCCAAGTGCAAAAGCCCAGTACGATAATGGCTAGAAACACAAAAGGAATCCAACCCGCCGCCGACTCTGTCCAGCCCATAAAATAGGCCATTATCAGTACTAATAGCGCACCGATCACACCGACAATGGCACCGCGTTCCATCGAGTGCACCACGTCTTTTTTTAATACCGCCTCAACCTGATGTAGGTTGTGGTGTTCGACATCGGCTTCGCCCTGACTCAGCACATGAATTTGCGGCGTTGCAATACCACTGCTTTCCAGCTGCTGTTCCAGTATTTCCAGGTCGTCGAGGTCATCGCTGATATAAAAATGTCTTTTCAAAGTCATAATCTACCTCACTTTTTAGCGATTGAAAGGAGTACCCGATCGGTGGACTGTGCGGCGCAAATTTACACTATCGACAGCGCCCGGTACAGCGGTTCTATCGGGCCTTCGGGTATCCTTAATACACCACGTAGCACGATAAAAGTCATTCTAGTTATAACACCATCGGCGGTCTTTTTCCCGGAGCTATTAGGCTTATTTGTTATGAGTAGTTTGTTTTTATATAGAAAAACCTAAGTCACGAATACACACTAGCGCACTCCGCCACCGCTGGAGAATGACCGGTGCAACACTATTTAGCGATCGGCGGAGGCGGGACATAATAACGGCACAGACGGCGTTTGGGATTGATCCAGCAGGCCGAGATGATAATAGATTGCCGGGCACCGGTTGAGAATATAGCGTTGCTAACATGGTGTTGATAACGTGGTGTTGAAAACATGTCGTTGATAACAAGGCATCGATAAACTAGCATCGATCGTATAACAATGAGGTCAGCGGTGAACACGCTTCAATATAGTCGTTAATACCGACAATTTATCGTCAACGCTAACCACCTTGATTGGTATTGGGCCGACTGTTAGTCGCCGTCATAGTTGTGGAAAATCGTTCGGTCTTGGTCTTTAAAGTCATCGAACTGACCCAATTTTATTGAATTACAACCGTCTGAGGTTAAATAAAGACCATAGATTTCACCGCCTATATACAACCTGGAGTCCGCCGGCAACGACGCTTGATGATCTCTTTGCTGTTGCATCATGTCGGGAATCAGTTCAAATAGATTACCTTCGGGCACCGCCACCTCAGGAAGCGTTACGGTACCGTAGTCCAGTGGCTCAGACTCAAACTCATTTTCCGAGCGATAAACAAAGCACTGCACGCGCCGGTTGGCCTCTGAAATGCCAAATTGATAAACCGTTGCCTGCACGCCCTCAGACAGTCCGGCTGCATAGGTTTTCCATAAATGACGAAGTCCTTTTGGGGTATGGTAGTCCAGATTGTGAATACCGTTGACTACCATCTTAGTGCTGACAATTAATCCCCACTCATTGATAAAACCCTGACTACCGGTACCGGCAACAATACATCTTAAATGAGGAATATGTAGGGCTTTGGAGGCAAACATCAGTGGCTCGCCGCCCTTTGCCGCCACCAAGGTGTCGGTGGCAACCAGTATCTGTTTTTCATTGGTAACAAAAATCAACGACGACATAGCTATACTCTGTGGTGAGACCTTAAGGCCTGATGGCCCATCAACGACGGGCAACAATATTGATCGATTTAGCGCTGTATGCCCGCCCTCTCAGCAATGGGTAGGCGACGGGTAGGCGCATTCTAGCAAAGTAAAGCGCCCCTGTTCTTGGCTGGCGGTGTCCCGCTCGATGGCCTACATGGCAATAGTTAAACGTTTGTCGAGCGCGCAGTTAGCTTAGAGGGTGCCCAGTGACAACGAGAGCAGGCACTATAGCCTAGCGGCTATTATAACGCTTCTACTCAGCGCTAGCTGTCTTATACCGCTAAGCTTTGTGCAGCTGCAGCACGTTGAGATTGTAACTCATAGTGCTGCTAATCGCAGTAATTTGCCGCGCCAGTTATACTCAGTTGCCCCGCTAAGGCGACCGGTATGGATAACACCGTTAGTCCACCGGCATTTGATAAGTAATCCAACTAGTGCGCTCGGCCAGCTTGTCGTAAACGGCCCGGCCACGGTAATTATTATCGGCAGTCAGCCAGCGAACTATAGGCCAATCATGGTCGCGGGCAGACTGCTCCAATGCCGTAAATAAAACATCAACCACCCCTTGGCCACGAGAGCTCGGATCGACGAACAAGTCATCAAGAAAACCCACCATTGAACCGCGCAGTGGCGAGGCCATTGCGCGATAATGCATAAGCCCGACACTGCGCTCGCTGTCATCTTTGGCCACCAGCGCATAAAACTGACAGCTATCGTCAAAGATCCAGGACCAAACATTGTCGAGTATCTGCGGGGTCATTGGCACTTGGTAAAACCCTGCGTAACCGCGATAAAGCTGTTCCCACTCAAGACGATCTTCAGCGCATAAGAGTGTTGCGGTGATAGCCATATTGACCTCGATTGATAAGTACTGATGAGTGAACAGAGAAGTTCAATGTTAGCCTGCCAATAAACGACCCGAAATATCGGTCTCGGGCCAACGTGTTATTAGCTAGCTTTGCTCAGCTGCTGATATGACACTTCTTTAGCGCAGCACCCTTTTGAACACCAGCCACCGTGAAGGCCGATAGTGTCCTTGGGCAAACTAGCGCTAACTTAACAGATCAGCCTAGACACACTTAACGGGCCAACTGAGCGAAGCCCTTGACGCAGATTATCGAGCTACAAGGATTGAGGCCAAGCCATCGCAGCGTTCACTGTTACTGCGTTAATTGATAGGCATAGCGTTTAAAATCGTGACTGAACGGGTGCCAAAAACCCGGCATTAACTGCGTCATGCACATGCCGGAGGTGCCCCATGGCGACATCCAAGAATGAGTTCCCGCCATTCCGCCCCAATGGTATTCCCCCAGCGCCGCAGTAGGCTCATCTTCGGCGATAGCCGTTTTCACTGCGAAACCCAAACCAAATTCGGTGCCGGGCATAGCCCAGGCCGGAAATTGCACTGTCACCCCTTCAGCCAGTTGGCTTTCTCGCATCAGCTGTAAGGTCTCTGTCTGCAAAATACGTACACCGCCCCACTCACCACCACTGATCATCATGCGAACAAAGCTGAGATAATCGGCAACGGTAGAATACAGGCCGCCACCGCCGGAGAGAAAGTTCGGTGTCGAGGTAACCGATTCCGGGGTATCCATTCGAGTCAAACCACCCGCCATCGGATCGAATATATTGTTCGGCGCCGCCATAGTGACCAGCCGCTCCAATTTTTCTGGGGCCACGTAAAAACCGGTGTCCACCATACCCAGTGGTCCAAAAATATGGGATTGTAAGTAGTCGTCAAAACGCTGTCCTGACAACACTTCTACCAAGCGGGCAGCAACATCGGTAGCTAGGCTATAGCGCCAACCCGTACCGGGTTGATGGGCCAGAGGAAACTGTGACATCTTATCCATCAAATCAGCCAGATCACCGCTAAAACCACTAAATATATTGAGGCCGTTACCAAGATAGGCGCCGTCGATAACCGACTCTGGCTCAATAAAGCCGTAGGAAAAACCGGCGGTATGACTCAACACTTGGGCGATGGTGATAGGCGATTGCAACGGCTCGGTTTGATCGATAGCAGTGGCGCCGGGAATCAGTACTTGCAGGTCGGCAAAGACCGGAATAAAGTCGGCCAGCGAGTCTTGCAACTGAAACTTACCCTGTTCGTACAACTGCATTAAGGCGACACTGGTTACCAGCTTGGTATTGGAATACATACGGTAGATCGCATCTTCACGCAGCGGCGTCTTGTTAGCGATATCCATATAACCGAAACATTTATAATCGAGTACCTCGGTACCGCGCATCACTAGGGTATTGATACACGGTAAAATATCCTGATCGATATACCACTGCATGCGTTGGTGTAATTCGGAAAAATCTATAGTGTTATTACTGATGTCGACGGAAGCGATAGTCTAACCCCTTGGCTTATTGTTACAGTGCTGCCGCCGCCGTATTTGGCAGTAGCACACATTAGCACTGGAGATTAATGCATCGCTGTAGAGAAGTCATGCCTTGGCGATTACAGAACGGTAATTCCGCCGCAGTGGACCGGCCATAAAGACGACGTTAATTACTCGCCCTAACAACACAGTGGGATCGCAGCCACTAAAATTGGCCGTAGAGCTAACTTTATCGAGAAAAATGACTGCCATTGCCGACAAAAGGCTGGCCTTGAATCTGGATTTAAAGAAAAACCGTTAGTCTTTCGACTCTCTCAAGTGAGCTTGTGACATAGTTTGGTCGAAACAGATGGCGCTGAAGGGTCAATAGTTAACTGTCTTCAACGCTGATGAATGTCACTAGACAGCGGCGGCTCAAGAGTTGAGTCGCCGCGCTACTTGCGGTTAGTATGCCCGTTATTCGCGCTCCTGCCCCCACTGGTTAAAGGTTTTACCCTCGCCGGCTAGCTGCGCTAATAGTGCCGAAGGTTTCCATATCGCTTCACCGTACTGGTCTTGGTAGCTGCAAATACTGTCGTAAACCTTTTTAAGGCCGACCGCATCGGCATAGTGCATTGGGCCACCGCGAAAAACTGGGAACGCATAGCCGTTGGCAAATACCACATCGATATCGCCGGGACGCTGAGCGATACCGTCTTCGAGAATTTTTGCACCCTCATTAATTAGCGCATAAATCACTCGGTTCTGAATTTCCTTGTCGCTGATCGGCTTGCGGACAACACCGTGTTTTGCAGCCATCGCCTCGACCACTTCCATCGCCACTGGGTCGATGCTCTTGGCCCGCGTCTTGGCATCGTAACTATAATAGCCAGCGCCGGTTTTTTGCCCTTTACGACCCATTTCAACCAGTGCGTCGGGAATTGCATAACAGGCGGGCTCTCCCTTTTGTTCCTGCGTTTGAGTCTGCCGCGCGGAATAGCTGATGTCGATACCGGACAAGTCGTTGACTGACAAAGGCCCCATGGCCATGCCCCACTCCACCATGGCATTGTCTATCTGCTCAGGGGTGGCGCCGCCAATCAGACAGCGCTGGGTTTCAGCAATATAATTGCGGAACATACGGTTACCGATAAAACCGTAACAAACCCCTGCTAGTGCGGGTATTTTATTAATCGTCTTAGCAATTTTCATCGCCGTATTAACCGTCGACGGCGCTGACTTTTCGCCGCGCACCACCTCCAGTAGTTTCATCACATTGGCGGGACTAAAAAAGTGCATACCCACTACATCTTCAGGCCGGGATGTAGCCGCTGCAATCTGATCGACGTCTTGGTAGGAGGTATTGGTAGCCAGAATCGCGCCGGGCTTACACACCGCATCGAGTTTGGCGAAAATCTGCTGCTTCACTTCAAGGTTTTCAAAGGCCGCCTCGATAATCATATCGACATCGCCGAGATCCTCATAATCGGTGGTACCGTCGATCAAAGCCAAACAGTCGTTCATCTGCTGATCGGTCAACTTGCCTTTACTAACGGTAATTCCGTAGTTTTTGCGCACTAAGTCCAAACCGCGCTGCAGTGCCTCACCGCTCACTTCCAGTATGGTCACTGCGATACCGACATTGGCAAAATTCATCGCTATACCGCCGCCCATGGTGCCGCCGCCGATAATGCCCACCGAGTTAACTTCTCGCAGTGCTGTATCTTTGGCCAATCCTTTGATTTTTGCCGAAGCTCGTTCAGCAAAAAACAAATGGCGCATCGCCGCCGATTGTGGCGAACTAACACAGCGAGTAAAGTGAGCCCGCTCCTGCACTAACCCCTCGTCCATAGGCAGTGTCACTGCCGCCGCTACACAGTCAATAATTAGCAGCGGTGCACTCTGGCCTCTAGCCCGTTTAGCGACTGTTTTACGCCATTTGTCGAACAGTTCCGCCGGGGCGGTGGCCGGGTCAATGCTGATATCACGTACCTTTTTAAGCTCGGCTCCGCCAGCAACTAGCTCCGCTGCATAGCTGATCGCTGCGGGCAGTAACTCGCCCTCAATGACCCGGTCGATGAGATTCAAACTCAGCGCTTTGCTAGCAGCAATAGGGTTGCCACTGGTTATCAGCTCTAGCGCCGCATCGACGCCAGCTAAACGCGGTGCTCGCTGAGTGCCTCCGGCCCCGGGCAGCAAGCCCAGTTTTACTTCCGGCAGGCCTACCTTGGCCGAACTCAGGGCGCAGCGGTAATGGCAGGCTAGGGCCAGCTCGAAACCACCACCCAAGGCGGTGCCGTGAATGGCGGCGACTACCAACTTGGCACTCTGCTCGATAGTGGCGATAACCGCAGTGGTGCTGGGCTCTCTGGGTGGCTTGCCAAATTCGGTAATATCGGCGCCAGCGACAAAAGTGCGCCCCTCACAGACAATAACCACGGCGCTACTGGCGTCGCTTTGTGCGGTATTGAGCGCGTCAATGATGCCCTCTCGCAGCGCGTAAGACAGCGCGTTAACCGGCGGGTTGTTCAAGCGGATAACACCAATACCGTCGATAATCTCATAGCTGACAACTGACATTTGTTCTTCCTCACGTTATTAATGTTGATACGAGCCGCGCCGGCAAAAGCCCGCTGGCAGCATTATTCTGGGCAAAAGTGTAGCATTATTGGGCTTTGATTAACCCCGCAGACAATAACTATTTTCTAGGCTCGCTAGCTTTGGGTGGCTTTTAACTGGCGCAAGCGCATCAGCCCCTCCTGCGCACTAGAGGCCACTAACACCCCTTCTCGGGTGTAAAAACTACCGCGACTGAAATTCCGGCCGTGCCCCGCCCGCGGGCTGTCCATATGATAATAGAGCCAGTCGTCGACCCGAACATCGGCGTGAAACCACAGTGAGTGATCTAAGCTCGCCCCCTGAAAACGCTTCATATCAATATCTGGGTAGTGCGGTCTGATGCCGGTACTCATTAAACTTAAATCGGAGATATAAGCCAGTAAACTTTGGTGCACATAGCTGTCAGCGTCGATAGGCTGGTTGAATTTAACCCAGTAACCCTGCACTGGCGCCATCGCCACCACGTTGTTCTCGTCACGGGGGTTGACCGAGCGAAAATCCATGGCGGCACTGGGTAGCCGTGCCCGCAAGTGTCGGTAGCGTGATTGTAGGCGCTCGGCACGCTCAAGATCGTTTTCCAAGGTCTCTGGCATCGGCACATCAGCGGGCATATCAATTTGGTGCTCTAAACCCTGTTCTACTGTTTGAAACGATAGCGTCGCACTAAAAATAGTGTGCTGTTTCTGCCTGGCACTGACCCGCCGGGTGGTGAATGTAGCACCGTCGCGGACAGTTTCTACCTGGTAGATAATCTCCTGTTTCGTACTACCCGGGCGCAGAAAATAGCCGTGCAGAGAGTGAGCTACCCGCCCCTCTGCTACGGTCTGACTGGCGGCACTGACCGCCTGAGCCAATATTTGGCCGCCAAAGACGCGCGGCAGCGGCAGCGCTAGTGACTGACCCCTGAATTGAAACGCATCTAGGGCCTGTAGCTTAATATTCTGAACGAGTTCTTCAATTTCAAACATGGAGTATTGGACTCTGATCGGTAGGTAAAGGGATGTGCTGGCCTCTCAAAAAAAGTGGTGGCTGGTTAAAAATGCACGGAAGGGCGAACGCAACACCATAACCGTCGGTGTATCTCGCTGTCAAAATCAACCCCATTCACTTTTCAATACCGCCGCGACATTGCGCTGCTCTGCCGCTCGAGTGAGTGACTAAAAGTGATCGCTAATTCATCGTTATGACGCAGCTAGAAGAAGCCAGTGTCTAGAGAGTTTGAAGCGGGATGAGAGTCTGTTTCAAGTGGCGCAATAATAACGGCGGCCCCGGAGAGAGACCGCCCTGTAGTCACTTAGTTTTTTTGAAATTTCAGCGTCATGCGATCGGATTCACCAATGGCAGCCATTGCCTCTTTATTGGCCGGGGCAGTGGCTAGTGTTGGCGGCAAACGCCAAACAATATCCGCAGCACCGGGTATATCCTTAGGATTGGCGTTGATGTCGCTGCTAGCCATCATTGTAAATCCCCCTTTTTCAAATAACGCTATGACGGCGCTCTGTTTTAAATACCCTTTGCTGCCATCAGCCCAGCTGTCCTTAGCACTTTCTGGCGCGCGGTGTTGCACTACTCCGACGATACCGCCGGGTTTTAATACCGTGCTAATCTGCTTCATGGCTGCACTC
>JBLHLU010000159.1:0-9015 GCA_047623385.1 Paraglaciecola psychrophila | reverse complement strand
ATCGGTTCGATGGCCTCCGCTAGATCAAAGCCAAATACCCGACTATAAAAATACAGCTCGGCCTCAAGCGCCCTGCGAATATTTTTCGCTAAACGAAAGCCGTGCCCTTCTCCAGTAAAGGGTAAATAAGCCACCGCTATGTTTTTTTCTCGCAGCGCCGCGACCATAGACTCCGCTTGCTCAGGGGGCACGACTTTATCCTCCAAGCCCTGTAAAAAAATCACCGGGCAAGTTAGCCCCTCAATATGGTTTATCGGGGAACGCTGCCGATAGAGTGCTTTTTCCGCCGGATAGGCCCCTACCAAGGAGTCGGTATAATGTGCCTCAAACTTATGGGTTGCCGCTGCCAACATTTCCAAATCACCGATACCATAAAGGCTGGCACCGGCCTTGAAACACTGGTGAAAGGTCAGCGCCGACAGCACGGTAAAGCCACCGGCACTGCCACCGCGAATTGCCATGCGCTGTTCGTCCACTAGCTGCTTTTCAGCCAGATAACTGGCTGCATTAACCGCATCTAAAACGTCAACAACACCCCATTGGCCTTTCAGTGCATCTCGGTAGTGGCGACCGTAACCGGTGCTGCCCCGGTAGTTAACATCGACCACCGCAAATCCACGGCTGGTCCAATATTGTATTTTGAAGTTCAGCGAACTGTCGCAGGCAGCGGTGGGGCCGCCATGACACATCACCATTAGTGGCGGTCGGTCCGCGGCCGGTGCCTGGCAATCTTCGTTACCAGGCAGGTATAAAAAACCGTGGGCACTGGCAAGCCCCGAGCCAAAAGTGATAGCCGCCGGTTGCGACAAATAGCCCGGTGCGACCGGCAAGCTGCCGCTGCTGTAGAGCACAGAACATCCTCTATCAGCGGCTTCTAAAATTACAATTTCTGCTGCTATAGTAGCGGCAGCAGCAACAACACAGCAGCGCCCACCGTCGCAACTTAACCCGGAAAAGACACTATAAGAACTCTCAATGTGCTGGAATTGTCCGCTGTCGATTGTCACCGTAGCAAGAGACCAGCTACCCCGACGGGTGTAACAACACAGCACGGTGTCGCTATCGAGAAAGCCATAGGTAGACATGCCAAATTGCCACTGCGGCCGACCGAACTCACATTCGTCGATATTTCCAACGCGGCACAGCGCCTCAACGGCCCCGGTCGCTACGCGCCGGCGGTATAACTGCCACCAATTATTGCGATCAGAGACAAAATACAAGTCGCCGTTATCACCCCACTGCGGTTGAAATACTGACTCGGAATATCCTAGCAACTGCCCACCGGCGACCAGTTCCGGGCTGGCTGGATAACCATCAATGTCGAGCGATGCTGACCACAATTGAGTTTCGTCCCAAGGCATATTTGGGTGATCCCAACTGAGCCAGCAGATCTGCCCGCCGCAGGGGCTGATACGCGCATTGGAATAAAAATCGGCTGTCGCAACCAGCGTAGTCACCCGCTGGGAGCCGTCCAATTCAATAGCAACAATGAGATTCTGCGGATGTTGTTGCCCAGCTTCTAAGCGCTCACAGGTAGCAAGTAATCGCCCTCTAGTACGGTCCAGAGACAAGTCGGCATAACGTTGGTTATTATCGGGAGTTAAGGCTTCTGGGGTGGAATCACTGTCGTTTGTATCGATCCGATAGACCCGCTGGTCGCTGTCTAGACAGTAATAAAGCCAGCTGTCAGCCACTAGGTAGGGCGCACCGCCATATTCGTGAATACGGGTACGCGCACTCAGCGGTGCAGGTAGCACATCCTCTACGGTACCGTCGACTAAGCGCCGCATGATCACGGTGCGACCGGACTCCCAGGGACGCGATTGCAACCAATACACTATGTCGCCATCGAACTGCGGTTGATCCAGCCCCGGCGCTGATTCTGCGACTAGTTCTGCCGTTATCGGCGAAAGCCAAGATCCGTAGGGAATGGTATTCATTGTTAACTCCTGAAGGCTAAGAGAGTGTTGCTTGGTTGACGATTTTTTTGCGACCGACATCTGTGCTGACCTGTCTTTTTGAAAGCAGCTACCAAGGTGGTCAAAGCCTTGCTGTGAGCTGGGTGTTATTAGCCAAATCTTTGTTCGGTAGCTATGCCAAACCACTCTCAAATTTAGGCGTAATCGAATCTCTAAATTAACTATAAGCGGTTACAGCCGCGTAGCGTTGGCTGACTTCCGCTGGTATGCTCAAAAATGAGTCTCGGACTGACTATTCGGCATGCAATCCCTATAGGTTCCATCATTCTAGAATGAGGTTACAGTATTGATGAGCAAAGTACCCGACCCTAATGGCAACGCTGGCGTAATTCAAGTTTTTCGTCTAACTGTAGCTAAGATGAGCGCTCTTTCTATACCTCTAACTGGACAAAATTATGCGCTGTGGTATGCGTACTTCAGCAACTCGAATGTGGACTTAAACAGCCAAATTGATGCACAGTTAAAAACTGAGCAGCCTTTTTCCGAGCAGCGTAATCTTGAACTGTACCAACAGTTCTTCGACGCCAACTCTAAAGCCAAGTTGAATGAGTTACGTCAGGCTATCAGCACCGTGACCCGGCATTTGTCACTACAAATGGCCACCTTACTCGAAGACATGGACGACTACGACTCGGTGCTACACAACTGTGAGAGCCAGCTTAGCCCCAACGCCGATGTTAATGTATTGAGTCAATTGATTACCACGCTGCTAGAGGAAACGAAAAAAGCACGCACTGCAGGCCAATCGACGGCCGCTGCAGCTAGGGAACTCAATAAGGAAATTGTATCGCTGCGTGCATTGATGGCAGTACTCAGTGAAGAAACCTTGGTCGACTCGCTTACCGATGTTGGCAACCGTCGCGCTTTTGATCAGATGCTGGCGCAAACGCTAAGACGATCGCAGCAGGCACAGCACAAGTTTTGCCTGCTGATGATGGACATCGACCACTTCAAGCAATTCAACGACAGCTATGGCCATTTAGCGGGTGACAGTGTGTTGCGTTATGTCGCCAAAAACATCAAAAAAAGCATTAAAGGCCAGGACTTTGTCGCCCGCTATGGCGGTGAAGAATTTTCCCTGATACTGCCCAATACCGACTACCGTGGAGGTATGGTTGTCGCCCAGGCCATCGCCGACAAAATTTCCCAGCGCGCGCTCACCGCAGGCAAAGACGCCCGGCCTATTGGCCGAGTGACTCTGTCCATCGGTGTAGCGATCTTTCAATTGGGTGACGATGCCGATAAGCTCATTGGTCGGGCTGACAACAGTTTATACCGAGCCAAGGCCGATGGTCGCAACAAGGTCTTGGGCGAGCGCGATTAACTCAAACCCTCCGTCCAATTAAATCTCCAGCATTCTCGGCGAAGCTATTTTCTACTTCACCGCTTTGAAATCACCGTAACAGCAACTTATTTTAAGCGCCTCTAACGGTACCGATGCTGTCGCGACAGCGCTGCCATCTGCGGCTCGCTGGCCCATCATCATCCGCCCCTCAAGACCTTGCATAATAGCTGTTGACAGTACCTGCCGATTCCCTATGCTACTAGCAAAGCGAGACCTAACTATTCACCAAAGCACCTTATGCGGAACCCACCATGTTAAATCCACAAATCGCCCAATCGCTAATCGATCACGGCTGTAGTCTGGGAGCCGATTTTGTCGAGTTATATATCGAAGAAAATCGTCTCAATCACCTCAGCAGTCTTAGCCAGCAGGTTCAGTCGGTGCAATCGGGTATCGATTTTGGTATTGGTATTCGCTTGATATACGGTGAGAAAATTCTCTATGGCTACAGCAACACCTTGGCAGAAGAGACCCTAAAAGGCATTGTTTCGCTGCTCGCTACCGAAGACAGTAGAGATCCGCGCAACGCCGGTGGTGCGTTCAATTACAGTGCCGTAAAAGAGCGGCACCCAGCGCAGCGTGTTTTGTCTAACGACCCAGAACTGGACGAAAAAGTCGCCTATTTACTGGCCGCCGATAAGGCCGCGCGAGTGCCCGGAACATTGATTTCACAGACCCGTGGCTTTTGTATGCAGCGCCAGCAGTCGATCGAAATTTTCAACAGCGAGGGATTACACACAGAGGATCGGCGACACTATATCCGCACCGGGTTGACCGCTATTGCCGCCGAGGGCGGTGAGCAAGCCAGCGGCTCATGGAATGATGGCGGGCTCAACGGCTGGGAGCTGCGCGAACAGTTAGATCCCCAGCGCACCGGGGTTGAGGCCAGCCGCCAAGCGCTAGTCAATCTCAGCGCTAAGCCCTGTCCCTCAGGACGCATGCCGGTGGTTATTGGCAATGGCTTTGGCGGCGTTATTTTCCACGAAGCCTGCGGCCATTTGTTAGAAACGACCGCGGTGGCCAAGCAGGCCTCGGTATTTCACGACCAAATGGGTGCGATGATTGCCAGCGACAAAGTCAGCGCGGTAGATGACGGAACCTTGGCTCATCAGTGGGGCTCGATTAATATCGACGATGAGGGTATGGCTACGCAAAAAACCCAGCTTATTAAAGACGGTAAATTGGTCAACTTTTTAGTCGACCGACTCGGTGCTCAACAAACCGGTTTTGAACGCAGTGGCTCAGGACGCCGAGAATCCTACAAATTTGCACCGGCGTCGCGCATGCGCAATACCTTTATCGAGCCCGGTGAAGATTCTTTGCAAGATATGATTAGCTCTATAGATCGCGGTATTTATGCTACCCACATGGGCGGTGGTTCGGTACAACCGGGCACCGGAGAGTTCAACTTTGCGGTTACCGAGGGCTATTATGTTGAGAATGGCAAAGTCCAATACCCGGTAAAAGCAGCGACACTTATTAGTACCGGACCGGCGGTATTGAAGGAGATTTCTATGGTCGGCAACGATTTTGCTTTAGCCTGTGGGATGTGCGGCTCCGTCTCAGGATCAGTGCCTACTACGGTGGGCCAGGCCAGCCTTAAAGTGGACGATATTCTAGTGGGGGGCAACGCATGAAATCATTGATAACAGCCGGTTGCCACCACAGCAATGCACTGCACACGCAGGACAACAACCAATGAACACGGCCCAGTATGCAGACCAAGTATTAACTCGCCTCGCCGCGGCAGGCGCTAGCGGCGATCTAATTGTCGACAGCGGTCAGGCGCTGTCGCTAAAGGCCCGCGGTGGCAAGTTAGAAGAGTATAAAGTCAGCAGCAGTCAAATCTTTGGCTTGCGGGTAATCCATCAGGGCCGTGTAGGCAGTGCTTACAGCGAATCATCAGATAGCCAGGCATTGGCGTCGATGGTCGACAGCGCTCTGTCTAATGCCAGCTATGCAGCGCCAGAACCCGATGAAATAATCCCTCCGGTCGGCGCGCAGTTGCGCAGTGACGACAGCTTGCTGTGTCCCACTGATACTATCGAGATCGAAGAAAAAATTCAGTTTGCGCTAGATTTAGAACAGCAATTGGCTAGCCGCCCATGGGTTCAAACAGTGCCCTACAACGGTGTTCAAGATGTTGTCAGCAATCGCAGTATCTACAGTTCAAACGGTGGCATCGCCAGTGGTAGCAGTCGCTATTGCAGCGCTCATGCCTATGCCCTGGTAGCCCAGGACGGCAAAAGCGCAATGGAGGGCACCGGGCAGGCCGCACGGCGTTTCAACGACCTCGATATGGCTGCGCTGGTTGACGCCGCACATCGCAGCGCCGTCGATATCTTACCCGGCACGGCTGTTGCTAGCGGTCGCTACGATGTAATCTTCGACCGCGATGTTGGCGCCAGTCTGTGGAGCGTATTCTCGCCGATGTTTTCGGGTAAATTAGCCAAAGATGGGCTCAGTCCCATGCGCGATAAGCTCAATCAGCTGATCGCCGACCCACGCCTTAACATCAGTGACTCACCGCGCTTTGAGCAAGGGCTGGGCTACCAGCTGTTTGACGCGGAGGGCAGCGCCACCAATAACCGAGATTTAATCGTCGCTGGCCAGCTGTGCAGTTTGCTGCACAACAGTACCACCGCCTCTTTTTTTAGCGTTCCATCAACAGGACATGCGGCGCGGGGGCCAAAGTCGACGCTTGATGTGCGCCCACATCAACTGCAGATCAGCGCCGGTAATGCCGCTGAGAGGAGTGAACTGGTTCAGGGCGAATACCTCGAACTGACCGGTTTGACCGGACTGCACTCCGGCGCCAATATTCTTTCCGGCGACTTCAGTTTTGGGGCCTCTGGGTTTTTATGTACTGACGGTAATCGGCAGCGCGCCGTTCGCCACATAACGGTGGCGGGTAATTTCTATAAAATGCTTAATAGTATTAGTATGATAGGCGATCGTCAGCACTGGAATTGGCAACAATCCCTGAGCAGCCCACTGATTCGGTTTTCTCAGCTGGCGATATCTGGCTAGCGCAGCTAAGTACAAACACCCAACAAATCACCACGGCAAAAATACCACCATGCAATCGGGTCCAACTGTATGAAAAGAGCGTCTGCATTAACACCCCTACTGGCTCTGCTGCTGCTTGGCACTGGCAGCAGTTATGCGGTGCCCTTCGACCAATGCATTGAGGAACTTCAACGCAGCGCTAGAGCGCAACAGTTACCCGAACGTATTATCACTGACGTGCTGGGGCAGTTACGTTTTCAATCTCGAGTCATTGAACTGGACCGCTCCCAGCCCGAATTCACCCAGACTTTTGCCGATTACCTCAACAAACGTGTCACCGCCGGGCGGGTCGAACGAGCGCAAAAGCACTTTGATGAACAGCGTGAGTTTCTCACTGAATTAACCCTGCGCTACGGTGTTCCCGGTCGTTATTTGATTGCTTTTTGGGGGCTAGAGACGAACTTTGGCAGTTACTTAGGCAAGATGCCGACCCTTGATGTATTGGCAACGCTAGCCTGCGACGATCGGCGCAGCGACTATTTTCGCGCCGAGCTGATGACCGCACTGCGAGTACTCGAGCGCGAAAATCTAGACCCTAAGCAAATGAAAGGTTCCTGGGCTGGCGCTATGGGCCACACCCAGTTTATGCCTTCAGCCTATGAAAAATATGCCGTAGACGGCGACGGCGATGGTCGCGTAGATCTCTGGGGCAGTCGCCGCGACGCACTCACTTCTGCCGCTAACTTTCTCAAGGAATTGGGTTGGAATTCAGGTGAGCGCTGGGGCCGTGAAGTACTATTGCCAAAGCAATTTCCCTGGGCGTCTACTGGGCTTGCACAGCCGCGGACACTGCGCGAGTGGGTCGCCCTAGGGGTCACTAATAGCAATGGTTCGACGCTGCCGTTACTGGATTTGCCCGCAGCGATACTGCTGCCAATGGGCCATAGCGGACCGGCCTTTATTGCCTACGACAATTTCCACACCATTATGCGCTGGAACTTTTCCGAGTCCTACGCCATCGCCGTTGGCCACTTAGCTGATCGCATCGCCGGTGGTACTACTTTGGTGGC
The DNA here is from genome assembly GCA_047623385.1 of Paraglaciecola psychrophila. Classification (GTDB taxonomy): domain Bacteria; phylum Pseudomonadota; class Gammaproteobacteria; order Pseudomonadales; family Dasaniaceae; genus Oceanicoccus. The sequence goes on along the minus strand of JBLHLU010000159.1, from coordinate 1,612 downwards.
GCCCTTAAAGGCGGTAATTCCAGGGCTCAGCCCGAGGCTGATTACCCAAATGCAGCTACAACTTTCGGCACAGGGCTTTGATACCGGAAGTGCTGACGGTATTATGGGGCCAGCTACTCGAGCTGCGCTGCGCAGTTTTCAAAGTGCCAACCAACTAATCGCCGACGGTTATCCCAGCCTGCAGACCTTTTCCACACTAAAAATCGCCATCGATTAGCGCAACCCTTACGCGCGGCGGATAACTGGCGCACCCGGTTACTCAGCAACCGCAGTGATACCGATATAAATGCTTTTTTTGCGCAGGCTGACAAACTCTGTCTGGTCAATCGCAAACCTTGTACCAACCGGTATCTCGGTAAGCTGCAAGCACGCGCCAAGGCCACATGACACTATGGTAATGCCTCTATACAAATCGTCCTCTAAGTGGTGCACTGCCAGCGGCTCAAATATACTAGGGTGCAGTGCATCCTAGCCACTAAAACAGGGTGTTATACAACACCGCCAATAATTATCGGGAATAGACAATGGATACAGGCAAGCTGGGAGTTTGGTATTTTTTTGACGGTATGTCGTCAGCGGATGCCGCCGCCGCCGCACAGAGAATCGAATCACTGGGCTATGGTACGCTGTGGATACCAGAAACCGTGGGTAAGAGCCCGGTAGCGCTGTCGTCTTGGCTGCTGGCAAATACCACCAAACTCAATCTTGCCACCGGTATTATTAATATTTACCACCGCGAACCCGGTGTAACAATGGCCGCGCAAAAGACCTTGGCAGAGCAGTCTGACGGCCGCTTTCTGCTAAGTATGGGAGTATCACATCGGCCAATGGTTGAAGGTGTGCGTGGGCTGGAATACGGGCCACCGGTGGCGACTATGCGCCGCTACCTAGAAGCGATGGGCCAGTCTCCCTATACCGGTTTCCCCCCGGCGGAAGAACCACCAACCTTGATTGCCGCGTTAGGACCGAAAATGCTAGAGCTGGCGGCTACTGCCTGCAACGGTGCCCACCCCTACTTCTCGTCGCCGGAGCACACTTCCATGGCCAGAGATATTATGGGTAGCGACCCGTGGTTATGCGTTGAGCAGAAAATCATCTTTGAAGCCGACGCTGAAAAAGCCCGCGCCCTTGCCCGCCCAGTGGCAAAAATATACCAAGGCCTGCCTAATTATCGCAACAACTGGTTGCGCATGGGCCTAAGTGAAGACGATATTAATGATTTGAGTGATAAGTTTATCGATACCACCTTCGCCTGGGGCACTATCGATCAAATCAAAGGACGAATCGCAGAACACATGGACGCCGGTGCCAGTCACGTCTGTGTGCAACCGGTCAATACCAACGGCAACATGGGTGAACTGCACTGGGAGTGCTTGGAAGCTCTAGTCGAATAAGCTAAGCCTTTTAGACTCAAGCGCTCTAGCTCTAAGTTTGTTAGAGCTAGAGCGCTTGTAGTCTATAGACGATAGTGGGCCAATAGACGCGATTGCCGCCAGCTGTTGTACTGCCCCTTTGCAGCTACCGCTGTTACCGCTGTTACCGCAAAACCAAGCTATCAGTGACCCAAACAATCACTCCAGCCACCAGGCTGTAAAATAACGACTCTGGACTG
>JBLHLU010000158.1:0-9024 GCA_047623385.1 Paraglaciecola psychrophila | reverse complement strand
GCATTACTGCTCGCTGACAGCCCAAGTAACAGTGCTGCAGTAATCAGTTTTAGTTGGCGCATTGGTGTAGTCCTTTATAGTAATGTATGTAGTAGAGATGCTTCTTCTACTCACTAAGCAAAGAATATGCCGCTTTAAATAGATCGTTAGATATCAATATTTATAATTCCTTCCTAATAAAGATCTAGCCAATTAGTGTAAAGAATCTCGACAGTAATACCTCAATTTAGCAGCAGTTAGCCTTCGTTAGGAGACTCCATACTATTATGGCAATCACTTCGCCTACCTTCCCAACTAACGTTGATGTAGTGCTTGTAGAGCTACTGGCCTGTTGCAGCTAAAGCGCTGGAATTGCGGTTGTCGGCCTCTCAAATCGCATCACTCATACTTTAGCGTGTAGCAGGCTCGAACCCTGCAAAGGCGGCATTGTATAGAGACCTAAACATCAAGAGTCACGATAGGATAAGCTTCTAACGGTGGTAGTCGATATAGCGCCCACTAAAGCAGCGTTACTAGGTCGGTGGACTGGGTTGGGTTAGGGTGAATAAGCTGACGAATTCGAAGGGTATGATGATGCTAGTAAAGTAGCAGCGAAAACCCTCTCTCAGGGAGCACTGTTGATTTTTTCGTGTCGGCTACTGGCTCACAATATAATTCAAATACTTTGTAAGAAAGTACCAGCGTATATGCTAATTGTCGTTGAACGTTAGGCACTACAACTGTCAGTTTTTCTAGCATCGTTCAACGCCACATAGGCAAAATAAATCGCAACGAATGAAGCACTCCAAGTAACTAGCGCAAGGAAGAAAAAGTTATAAAATAAGATTCGTTTCCTCTCCTGGCATTAGGTAGAAATCGTATATGCTCGCTATAACTAAACCGGCGACGCTCGTTATCGACAGAAAAATGCCATGCCCAGTCTTGCCGATAGCAAAAAGTCGTTTGGCGACATAACATAAGTATACGGTGAACGGATACATAAGGAGTAGATAGGAGTAGGGCAACATCGGGGCGAAAAAGTCAGAATAGAGCATAACGCCGGTCAAACCCAATGTGATCACGAAAAGACAAACTTCAGCTCGTACCGACATCGCGTATTGATGAGTCACAGCCATAAGGCCCAAGGTACCGAGTATAGGGAACCCAAATGCTCTCGAAAAAGCGTCAAGATAAATCATCAGATCGTACGAAGGCTGATAAAGCGTTATGTTATAGAACAAAAAGTTAATCGAAGATGTACCAACAATAAGATACTCATAACCAAGGATGTGATTGCCCAGCTTCAAAAATTTAAGCCCGAGAATCCATCCGGCGGCCGCAAGTGACAAGCAAGCAAGCGATAGCAGCGCTGTTCTAGTATCTGTCCCAATCAATTCAAGTACCGTTTATATGACGCTCATATCTCAGCCCAGCTGTTAGTAAAGTGTATTTCACCCGATCGGGACAAGTCCGCAAGCAACTGATCGCTACCACTAACCCGCTCCAGAGCGGCTTCGATACCGACTTCTTTTTCTAGGAACGAACTGTTCGTGGTAGACAGTCCATGGTCGACTGGGTAACCAGTAAATTGCGGCAACACAGCGCTGTGGCTGATCAGATCATGTAATAGCTGATCTGGCCGGTGGCTCACCAGAGCGTTAACATTGTATATCGTAGATTATCCATTACAGGATCAGCCCCATGCGATATTCCGGCGGTATCCCAAAAGCTGTGGGCCTCGGTGCGCGAGTTTCTGCGAGAACTTCGAACCCTGTAGAACGATAGAAATCAACAGCACCGTTGTCGGACAACACATCGAGCTGCAACTTCTTGAAGCCCTTTTCACGTGCTATGTTAATTGCATTGTCCATTAAGTGATAGCCCACCCGCTGGCCGCGGAACTCCGGCTTTACCGAAATCGCGTGGATATAATAGGTATTTGCATGGATAGCGGGGCTGAGCCAGCTTGCGTCTTCTGATCGCCGCAACACATCGGCCAGTTACTCGGCATTGATCTGGTCTTTCTCGACTAGATCCTGCCAGACAGGAGCTAGTGCTTTCTGCCTTGATCTAAATTCCGCACCTGGCATACCAATCTCAATGCCCATAAGATCGTCATTTTTCATTGCCAGCTTGGTAGTATCTGCAGAAAACAGCGTGCCATTTTTATGCCAAGACCCTGTTACTATCGCTTCAAATAATTCTCGCCGAGAAAAGTGGTAATCGTAGGAGATCGGTCCCGTTGCCCAGACAAGCTCTGGAACCTCCTTTGAGAATCTGTCTTCAAGCTCTTTAACAGCCTCGATAATTTGTATGATAATCCTTCCAGTTATTCAAGATGCAGAGTATTTTTAGCCCAATTATCAATTGTGCCAACGACCTATTTTAAATAACACAGAATACCCGTCATGTATCTGGGATCATCGACACTCTATCGAATGGGGTTGGCCAGCTGTACTATGTTTAAATTTCGTCAGCCGATAGAATTAGATATTATTAGAAAGGGGGCGCCAATGATGCCCTAAGCATTCACTTTCTCCGCGAAAATGACAACATGACTAACGACAATTTTCGAGCGCTTACCAGCAACACTTACACAACTTGACGTGGTAGCAATGGCGCGCAGATTGCTGCATTGTCGCCAGCGGTTATATGCCACATGCATAACAAGGTCTTCAAACTTTGGGGTGCTACTCATGTTTTGTGACGACACAACAACAGATAATTCGGCTACAGCATGGCAACTCGAGCGGGTTGCCTATTGTTTGTCGGTGGTAGGGTTAGCATCGGTGAACGGGATGAACTTGTCAGTGAAGAAGATGCACTGTGCATCAATTCAACATCAGTTTTAACACCACTTCACTGAGGTCATCTTGGAGGTCACTTTTTTGTTTTTTTATGGTGCGTGTAGCTCCACTATGATCCTGCATCATCGCGCCGTCCATTAAAGAAGTAATCACCTTTGACTGTCGCAGAAGATCCTGTTTGGAACGCTCTGGGTGCAAGGGTTTCAAAAACAGTATTAGATCGTTATAAAACCTTTGGTAAATTTTCTGTTTCAGCGTTCTAAAACGTTCGTCGAAGAGGCTTCTTTGAGTGAGTACAAGATAAATTTTCCCTCTATCGCCGCCCCAGGAAACTATCAAAGCGCGAATAACTGTAAGAACTTTTTCGTTAGTAGTAGCGCTGACCAATATCGCTTCGTCTTTTTCCCAAGCTTCGTTGATCAAGGCCTCAAGCAGGTCGTCTCTAGTCGGAAAATAATATTGAAGGTGTCCTAACTTTATCTCCACGACTGTGGCAACTTTACGTAAAATAAGCTTATCTATACCCTCATTTACAAGAATTGATCCTGCAACCGACATTACTTTTTCTTTTTGCAGTCGCCCTTTAGTGCCGAGCTTGGGTTCATTTGTTTCTGGAAGAGGTGTTTCTTTTGTCATCCAAACTTGCCTTTTATACCGTTGTTAAAGCGCCAGTTTACAAATAACCAGAGAACATTTCAACGACCCGAAGCGCACCCTGCTATATGTATTGCACACCCCCAGACGTTCATCTTGTGAATAGCTTTTAATTTAACAGGCGCCGGCATAACGCAATTGAAAGTCTTGAAACCAGAGGCGGTCAACCTCGTGTTCACGCGGGGCTACACCCCTACAAACACCGCCAAAAGCCTCGGCGTCCAAAGCAAAATGCTGGAGCATTGCACATACAGTAGTAGGTTAAGCGTGGACGGAGATAGTGCGAAAACGCTCAGCTTATGCCTGAGCAGCAGGCAACACAGCAGCTACAGCCACTGATCAAATACCTTAAAGTAAAGAGCGATATTCTGACAAGGACGACGACTTTCTGTGCCGAAAAAACATCATGAAGTAGATTTATTGTGCTCGGTGAAAGTGCACCGGGGCTATTTTTGCGCTTCGACCTCATCCTCCAGTTCGGCCAAAACACAACGATTGCGGCCACCTTCTTTAGCCGCATACAATGCCTTGTCACCGCGTGCAAAAGCAGAATCGGGGTTATCTCCGGCAACGTATTCGGTCACCCCAAAAGACATAGTAATTTCCACTTTCTCATCCTTGAAGTGAAAGGGGCAGTTGGCTATTGCTTCTCGAATACCCTCAGCGACAATTAAGCTCTTATCCTGGTGGGTCTCGGGCATTAAAATAACAAATTCTTCACCGCCGTAACGAGCAATAAAATCAGTCTCTCGAAGCCGGGTAGACAGCGTCTTAGCAATAATTCGCAGCACCTTGTCGCCGGCCAAATGCCCATAGCCGTCGTTGACACGTTTAAACAAGTCTATATCACAGATCACCATTGACAGCGGTCGCTGGTAGCGCTTCCAGCGCCCATATTCCTCGTGCAGGCGCAACTCATAGGCCTCTCTATTAGGTAGCTGCGTCAGTACATCTCGCAGTGCCCTCTGGCGCTGTTCCTCAATGCGCTTCTCCGCAACTTCGGACTCCTGCTCCATGCGCTTTACCCGTTCTACCAGCGTGTCCAGTTGCTCGGTAAGGGCTTGCTCCCGCTGTTGCTCGGCTAGCTGGTGGCTGTCCATGGTGGCGACTATTTGATCGAGACGGCCACTCACTTGGTTTTTCAATTGATCTAATTCAGTCGAGCCAGCAACGCGCAGACGCATGTCCAACATCGACTCACGCAGCGAGCTATTGAATAGTCTGGCGGCAGCGGCACCTTCACCCAATACCTTTTTGGACCGGCTGATATCGTCGAAGGCCTCTGTTAGGCGCTCGTTTAGCTTGCCCAGATAAGCTTCAAACTCACCCTCTCGGGAGTCGAAAGCGGTAACTACAACAAGGCTTATATCCTCTAAGGTGGGAATCAATTCGTACCAAGGTAAACCCGCCTCAATCTGGTTTCTCGCTGACCGGTAATTTTCTTGGGCCAGTGATGGCGGATCGATGCCATCCAGCAATTCACTAAGCACCTGCCTGATATGATGATTTAAACGTGAGTAGGTCGGCTCTTCGGCAAAATGTTCAGGGTTTTTTTCTGCTCGTGGTGCACTCACATCATCGGATAAATCGAGACCGACACCGCTCTCCTCAATAACGCGTGACTCCCGTCCGCCGGTGCCGGCTCGCGAATACTCCTCCAAACTCTCGTCGACCTCCTCGGCGATAACCACTTCCAGCTCTTCGCCATCGGGCGCAGTGACCAAGGGACTAGTGTCAGCTGGCCAACGGTGCCAAAAGGGCTTACCCAGCGAAGGTCGCTCAAGCGCTGCTAGTACCTGCTGCTGCAACACAGAATACTCACTGACGAGGGCCGAGTATTCCTGCAAATGAGCGCTGCGTGTTTTGAGTGGTTTTTCGAATTGGTTGAGTTTTTTCTTTAAGTCAGCCCCGGGTTTTAAGCCCTTGAGTTGACCAGACATCGACTTAAACGCCTTTAGCGTAGTTGCCGAACGCTGTGATTTTAAGCTGTCCAGTCGTTTGACATGCCCATCGAGCGCATTCACTAACATTTTTAATTGGCTGCCGGGAATGGCGCCAGTGGTAAGCATTTTTCGCAGCCCTGTCAGCTGTTGATCTAACCGGCCATCGAGGCCGTCAGCAACTAGGCTAATTCTGATGATCGCCCGGGACAACAGCGCCATGATTTGCTGGCTCTGCTTTTTGCGCCGCTCTTCGTCTTCTAGCGCGGTCAGATATTTTTCTTTCCAATCAGTAGGAGGTCTAGTGCTCATTGCAAGTTAAGCCTGCATGCAGTGGTGTTGGCGTCAGTCTCAGCTAACGGTTCCCTCGGCAACTATCGCCAACTATTGCCACCGGGGTAAAGATCACAACGGTATGGGGCAAGTATAGCCGGCTCTGCGTTAACCGGGAAATTAGTTACCGGTGGGCAGTCAACAAGTGCTAACACATCTTGTGGCGCGCCGCAGCGGGGCGCCACAAGACAAACTATCCATTACTAACGACTTGCCAATTTGGCGCGCTCTTGAGCAATAAGAAAGTCGATGACTTTGATCATCCCGGTCTGACCACCGGCCTTGCCGGCGGACACTCGGTATTTACCGTTCACAATGACTTCCGGGGTGCCGGTAACTTTATAACTTCTGGCACGTGCGTCAGCTTGCTTGACCTGACTGACCACACTAAAGGAGGTAAATGTCTTGTCAAAGGTCGCTCTATCAACCCCGTAATCAACAAACAGATCAGCAATCTGCGCCTGATTAGACAGGCGTTTGCCCTCAACAATCAAGGTGGTAAATAGTGGCTGATGGAGCTTATCAAACACAGCCAGTGCTTTGGCGGTGTAAAACGCTTGCGCATGCAGTTTCATGGTACCGTTCCACATCGCCGGAGAGGACCAGAAATCAACATCGGCATTGATGGTTTTTTTCCACTGCTGAATAATCGGTTCGAAGCTATAGCAGTGAGAACAGCCATACCAAAACACTTCGACGACTTCCACTTTGCTGGCGTCCCGGGTGCGCACTGGCCGATCCAATACTTCGTAGTGAGTACCTGCAATATAAGGCTGGGCACTGGCAATAGCCGGCAGCATTAACAGGCAGGCCAATAGGGAAAGCGTGCGAATCATAATAAACTCCAAAATTAGTCATTAGTTAGGTAGCCGCGGCAATCGCGCCCGGTGGCAGGGCTTTAGGCTGCGATGAGTCAACTAATTCTACTATCGGTGACTCACCAAGATCATAATGTAACATTGACCGGTCGGCTTAGCGCCCTTTGTGACAAAAAAAATGCGCCCTAAGGCGCATTTTTCTAATATAGGTTAACTCAGTGTAAACCGTTGATATAACTGGCTACTGCATCAATTTCACTGTCGCTCATACGGTAGGCTATGTCGCGCATAATCTTGCTATCACCGTCGTTAGAGCGTCCCTCGAGACCGTCTGCTGCAGCTCGAAAGGCTCTCAACTGCGCTGCAATATAGTCACTGTGCTGGCCAGATAAAGCCGGAAAACCAGCTGGGCCGTTGCCCTTACCAGTGGGCGAATGGCAGGCAGAGCAAGCGGGGACACTCTTACTGCCTATACCAGCGCGATAAATTTCTTCTCCCTTGGCGGCAAGGGCTGCTTTTGTTTGGCCACCGCTGGACTGCTGACTGGTATAATAAGCGGCGATATCGGCGATATCCTCAGCGCTAGAGTTGTCCAACTGACCAGCCATTGTAGGCACCCAGCGACCACTACATTTTTGCGCCTTTTGCTCGTCTGCAGACAACGCGCCACAAACAATATTGTTCATTTGCTTGATCAAATAGCGTTCATTTTGGCCGGCGAGTTTTGGAAAACTCGGCACCATACTGTTGCCGTCAGCGCCGTGGCAAGCACCACAGGCCACCGCTTTACTCTTGCCACTAGCAGCATCGCCACCGCTGGCATGGGCCATAGTGGTGGCCAAGAGACCTACAATCAATCCAATCAATACCTTTTTCATACGTATTCCACAGTATTTGTTACAAAAGAGCGTGCCGAACAAGCCACAAACTTTTTATCAATAAATGCCTCAAGGACAACCTTAGGCGACAGATCTAACTACCCGCTGAGGGTAATCTTTGCCCGCTGCGCCGCTAATAAAGCCACGCCAACACCACAATCACCATATGCAGCGATATAAAAGCATCCAGCCAACACAAAATCCAGCGCATTATACACAACACTGGTATCCTACCGCCATCCCTAACCCCATCGCACTGCGCAGATAGTGCCACAAAAAACCAGCAGGCATCGAATTGACAGACAACACTAGCGGCGCAACTGCCACCCGCCCATTGAATTTCCGCCAGACGGTCTTTTTGACCAGTGCCGCCAGGCTGGCCAAGTGTCCGCCGGATAGCGGTGCCGAAGTGGCCTTTGCCGGACGTTCCAATGCCGGTAAATCCAGCGCTATTAATACGCTGACCGACAATAAGAAAATGGCAAAAACCAGTAAAACCCCCGGTCGCACTCAGCTGATCAACTTTTTTACCATTACCGAACAACAACGGTTGGTCGATTTGCCGGGATACGGCTTTGCCAAGGTGCCACTGGAAGTGAAAAACGAATGGCAAAAGCATCTCGAGCACTATCTTCGAGAACGTAAATCGCTGGCCGGGCTAATTTTGCTGATGGACTGTCGCCACCCGTTGCAAGACTTTGATCGCATGATGCTGTCCTGGGCACAAAGCTGTGACATGCCGGTGCATATTTTGCTAACCAAGGCTGACAAGCTTAAAAAAGGTCCTGCCACTAATACTTTACACACCGTTAGAAACGAGTTGGTGGCTATGCACGGTGTTAGTGTGCAACTGTTCTCATCGCTAAAACGCACCGGGCTGGAAGGGTTGGTCAGCGTAATGAGCGACTGGCTGACCCTGCCACCGGATGTGGTTGGCGATGACGAATACAGCGAAGCTGCGCCAGGCGACGAGCCTGTCTAAAAAAACTGCAAGTCACAAACAAACCGTTAGTAACACTTTTACCGTGCTTACAGCGACAGTAAGTCATCGCTGACTAGCTCGAAATTCAGCTGTAGCTGCTGGCAAGATAACCCCTTGGACTCGCTACCGATAATCTACAGGCATAAAAAAACCCGGCTGCGAATAAATCGAGCCGGGTATTAAAGCATCCAATGGATACTATACAGGAGACATCTATTAAGTGTAGGGGAACACCCATAGAAGGTGGTAACTAGCCACTGGAAAGTAAGACCGCAGGGTGCCGACTTTAGTTCCAAATTAAATAAATAAAGCCGCCCTTTTTTTAAACACCGCTCAAATCCTCGCCAATACATAATACCTTTTGTTAGACCGAAAGCTCTTAGGGCTGCTCGTTTGACATGATGATGGTACCCGCAGCACCGAACATTCCACCCACCCCGTGACAAACCGACAGCTTGGCACCGGCAACCTGAGCCGGTGAGCTACCGCGCATTTGACGCACGCTTTCCTGCAGTGCGTACATACCGTACATACCGGAGTGCATGTAGGAAAGACCGCCACCATTAGTGTTCATCGGCAACCGTCCGCCCGGAGCTGTATTGCGCTCCATAATAAACTCGCCGGCCTCAACGG
>JBLHLU010000157.1:0-9040 GCA_047623385.1 Paraglaciecola psychrophila | reverse complement strand
AGAAATGGCCATGAAGGGATTGAAGACAGCTTTTTTTGGAAGATTTGGCCTGTTTATGTGAAGTTTTTCTGCCCGGTGTTGATTCTAGCTGCGTTCTTGCAAAGTGTTATCGGTTGAGCCTTTGACCGTAGACTTCGAAGCGCTTTGACTACCTTTTTACTGTCGGTTTCCGGTGGGTCGAGGCTTTGTCGGTGCCTGATTAAATCGCCGGTTTACCGCCTTTGAAGTACTGTTGATCCCGCCATTTTTCTTCGTTCCAATCCGCTTGAGGCTTGTTATTCAAGCCTGTAACGGCTCTTTACCAAGTTCGCTAAGGGCTCTTTATTCGGTTCGCTAAGGCCTCTTTACCCCGTTCGCTAAGGGCTTTTTAGCTAAATTCGCTTGGGGCCCTTTATTGTCTTCGCTGAGAGTTCGCTGCAGCAACTCGCTGAAGGCTCTCTACTTTGAATTGGCTGAAGGCTCTCTACTCGAATTGGCTGAAGGCTCTTTACTCGAGCCCGCTGAAGGCGCAGTCTGGCGTACTTAAGCCAGCGCATTGAAGGCTTTGGTTAGATCGCGGAGGACGCTATAACAATGTAAACAACTTGCCCCTTACCGATTTTCGGTAGGCTAGAGGGGTCTGTGCCATAAGCTGTTTAAAGCGCAGGCAAAAATAACTGTTGTCTTGATAGCCGCAGCTCGCGGCAATATCGGCGACCGATAGATTGCTGGTACGCAATAGGTCTTTGGCGGTATTTAAGCGAAGATTTTGCAGGTAGGCTGAGGGGCTGACACCCGCAGCTTGTTTAAATCGGCGGCTGAAGGTACGTTCGCCGAGGCCAAGATTTTGGGCCAACTGCGAGACAATAACCGTTTCTGCGTAGTGCGCTCGCAGCCATTCCTGGGCATCAATAATCGTTTCGTCCCGGTGCAGTCCGCTGGCGTGTTGGGTATAGGCGTGACTCTCGAAAGGGCGACGTATTTCCGGTGAAAACTGGCCCTCCACAGCTCTAGCTATAGCTTGGCCGTAGAGCTTTTCGACTAAGTGCACGGTCAGGTCCGCCACCGAGTTGACGCTGCCGGCACAGTACAGATTATCTGCTTGGGTTAATAGGTAGTCTCTCTTTAATTTTACCTTGGGATAGCGGCGGGCAAAGCTGTCGCAGAAGTGCCAGTGGGTGGTCGCCGGCTTGCCATCTAACAACCCGGCTTCCGCTAGGAAAGCACTACTGGTGCCCACCGCGCAAATAAGCGTCGACTGCGCGGCGCGGGCGGTTAGCCAGGGCAATAGCGCGTTATGGCTGCGCAGTACCCGCAGTGGGTCGCGCCACAATGCCGGCACGATAACCAGGTCGGTGTGTTCAATATCCTGCAGCCTAGCGGTGCTATTGATGCTAAGCCCCGCGGCGGTTTTAACCGGCCCTGAGGTCAATGCCGCCATATCAATATGCAGTCTGTGTAGCTGACGATTCTTGCTGCGTGCCAGCTCATTAGCGGCACTGAGCATCTCCACGGGTAGGCTGATACTGGAGCCTAAGGACTGGGCCAGCAGAACCACGGTTATATGATGCATGAGAAAAACGCCCTAAAATAAAGTGCATAATAATAACATTTAATGGCGCTTATGTTTTATTTTTATTTTCTAGATCACGTTATTATAGTTGTCATGCACCGCCCACCTATTTTATGCAATTCATCAGTTACTCGATTGCGACGGCGGAATTAGCCACTGACAGGATGCCGTTATGATTCGTTTACCTCTTATAGTAGGCTTTGGCGGTGTAAACCCCGCCGGTAGAAGCTCATTCCACCATGGCTATCGCCGGCTCGTTATTGATGCGCTCAATGGCGCTGAGCAAAACAAAACCTATCGCAGCCTGGCAGCACTAATGCAACTCGGTGGCGCTGCTGATGAGGCTCAGCGCCTTTATATGCGTGATCACACGTTGATAAGACGGATAGAAACGTCGGCCTTCGATCCCCAAGCAGTGCCCTGGCACAACCGTTTGTCGATTAGTGCGGCCAGCGGCGAGTCGCTAAGTTTTATCGCCAAGACCCGTAATATTCCGCAATTGACACCCAGCGGTTGGAGTGTCAGCGAGCAAGCCGACAAGCTGTCTCGAATTACCGTTAGCAGTGATACCGAAGTATTGATTCCCAGCACTCGCGCGGCACCGGTTCAGGCCGCCGGACAGCTACCCACAGGTTTTGACCCCGGTTCGCTATACCCTGCTCGAAGCCATCCCCGGGGGCTTCAAATGGCGATATACGGCGCCTCCGATGCATTGATGTCGACCGGTATTGATTGGGAAACTATCTGCGCGCTGGTGCCGCCTGATCAAATCAGTGTCTATGCGGGCAGTGCGATGGGACAACTGGATCAGCATGGTCATGGCGGTATGTTAGGGGGACGATTCAATGATAAGCGGACTACCTCAAAACATTGCCCCTTCGGTTTAGCGGAAATGCCTGCAGACTTTATCAATGCGTATGTACTGGGCAGCGTCGGCAATACCGGCACCTATGTTGGTGCATGTGCGTCATTTCTATACAACTTACGCCAGGGGGTGAGCGATATTCAAACTGGCGCCGCCAGAGTGGTGATGGTGGGCAATAGCGAGGCACCGGTGGTGGCCGACGTAATGGACGGTTACACCGCTATGGGTGCGCTGGCCACCGACCAAGGTTTAATCGACCTCGACGGTACTGGCAGCGCAGATTATCGGCGGGCGTCGCGACCTTTTAGCACCAACTGTGGCTTTACTATGGGCGAGTCCTCGCAATATATTATGTTGATGGATGACGAGTTGGCGATGGAACTCGGTGCCACCATTCACGGCGCGGTCAGCGATGTTTTTGTGAATGCCGACGGTTTTAAAAAGTCGATCGCCTCCCCTGGGGTGGGCAATTATATTACCGTGGCCAAGGCGATGTCCGCGGCCCGGGCTATTATCGGAGAGCAGGCCTTTCGTCGGCGCTCCTATGTGCAGGCCCACGGCACCAGCACGCCGCAGAATCGGGTCAGTGAATCGCATATTCTCAATGAGTCTGCCAAGGCATTTGGTATCGAAAAATGGCCGGTAGCGGCAATAAAAGCCTATTTGGGGCATTCACTTGCGGTCTCGGCGGGGGATCAGTTAATGGCTTCTTTAGGGCTCTGGCAGCAGGGTATTCTGCCAGGTATTCAGACCATTGATCATATTGCTGAAGATGTTCACTGTAGCCATCTGGCGATCAACCGCGAACATACCGAATGGGGCCCCGAGGGTATGGATTGCGCTATTCTTAATGCCAAGGGTTTTGGCGGCAATAATGCGTCGGCATCGATATTGGCGCCGCATATTGTTAAGCGCATGTTGGCAAAAAAATACGGTGACAAGGCGTTCACCGGGCAGCAGGTGAAAAACGAAGCGGTGCAAGAACAGGCGGCCAGCTACGACGAACAGGCCAATCGCGGTGAGGCCTTACCTATTTATAAATTCAACCACAATGTTCTCAGTGGGGAGGATATTGGCTTTAGTGATCGGCAGATCACCATACCGGGTTACCAGCAAGCTATAGATCTAACAGCGACATCGGTGTATTCCCATTTGCTCGATAAATAGTATTTGCGCAGGTGTTAGTCGCCGCAGCCAACTGCTATAGTTACTAATAAACCAGTGGTTCATTGTTAAGTGCGGCTTAACTGACGTGCTATAGCTCTACGGGTAGTTGTTAGCGCTTAATTATTAGTTCGCCTGCTATAAATACTAACGGAATTAGTTCAATGCGACGTTTTGTCAGACACCCCACAGATATCCCTATCGATGTGATGGTTTCCTCGATAACACCTCAGCATGAGAGTGACTGCGCCATGACTTCACTGAGTCAAGGCGGTTTGTCCTGTGACGTCGATCGTCCGGTTAAAATGGGTTGCAAGGTAAGTATCGGTATTTCGTCGGTATCGCCTCCCTACCAAGGTGTAGGTGAAATAGTGTGGTGTCGGCCCAAGGCCGACCACTTCGAAGTGGGGGTCAACTTTACCGATGCCGAAGAAGCCTTTAGGTCGCGCATGGTGCAGCAAGTCTGTCAGATAGAACACTATAAAAATGCGGTCTTTGAAAAAGAGGGCAGGGTGCTCGGGGGCGAACAGGCTGCCCAGGAATGGATCGAAAAATATGCTAGGGGCTATGCCGAAAATTAGTCGCTAAAGACCTGTTCGAAATAGCTTGCCGCCAGCATTGCTACCAAGTTCTGCTGATTGCCATCGGCCTTGTTACATTCAGCAGAACTTATCCAGCCATTAGAACGTATACAGCCATCAGAGCTTACCCAGACACTACCTTGATGCATTATCGTCACGGACGCACTGTATACCTTGCTTGTGTCCACAATATTTTACTTCAGCCATGCGCCGGAACGCTGCCCAGGCAGTAAAGACAAGCTATGAGCAATACATCCTTGCGGCCTTACACGCTAGCGATAAAACAACTACATAATCCGCTTCAGATGTGGCTGCACGATCAGCGCGATCAGCACGTATCCAAGGGTATTGCTGAGCAAGGCAACTGGGAGGCCTACGAAACTGAGCTGTTTATTGAGCGTATTCTCCCGCAGGCGATTGTCGTCGACGTGGGGGCTAACATCGGTTATTACTCGTTAATCGCCGCCGATCAGTTGCAAGGAGGCGGTCAGGTTTTTGCCTTTGAACCCGATGCTCAAAATTTTGCTCTATTGGAAAAAAACTTGCACGAAAATGCACTGACCCATGTGCAGGCGGTTAATGCTGCGCTCAGTAATGAAAGTAGATCGGGCCATTTATTTTTAAGCGAAAACAATTTTGGTGATCATCAAATTTATAACAACGGTGAAAATAGGCAGCAGCAAAAGATTGAGTTAGTTAATGGCGGTCAGTATTTACACGATAAGATAACGCGAATTGACCTGCTGAAAATTGATACCCAAGGAGCAGAGTACGGCGTTGTAGCGGGTCTTATGCCATTGCTCAAAGCCAGTGGTCAGGGGCTGAGTATCATCATCGAGTTTTGGCCATATGGCTTGCGCAGGGCGGGGGCGAGTGCTCAGCAATTGCTAGATTTGTTGACTTCGCTGGAGCTTCCTATGGCTATCATCGATCATCTTGGCCACAACTTGTTACCCTGCAGTGAAGAGCAGTTGCGAGGGTGGGTCGATATGGTAGAAGCGGATTTGACCGATGAAGGTTTTATGAATATTCTAATCGGGCGATAAAGCTATTAGTTAGCGTCAACTCAAGCAATTGTTAGCCCTTTTTCTATATATTGTTCTAAGCGAATTCCGTTGCTTCCATTAGGCAGCACTACTTTTATAAAGTGTCCGTGTTGCTCAGTTTTTGCCGACTGTTCAAGGTTGATTACTTTTTCTGGTTGCGGTGTCTTATTTTCATCGCGCAGGACTAGCACCTTGGGCAGGTGGCGATTGCGATAATTGGTACTAATAACTATACCTACTTGCCCGCTGACTAATTCCACCACGCTGCCGGGAGGGTATAGCCCCATGCAGCTGATGAATTCTGTGACTAATCGTTCATCGTACTTAGTGCCCTTATTGTCATAGAGTATTTTAAGCGCATCTAGCGAAGAGCGCCCTTTTTTGTAGGCCCGGTCACTAGTTATAGCATCGTAAACATCGCATAGTGTCACCATTCGAGTAACTTCTGAAATGCCTGAGGCCTTTAACTTTCTCGGATAGCCGCTGCCATCAAGGGCTTCGTGATGGCCGAAGGCGACATCGGTGGCACCATGGAAAATATTTTTGTGGGATAATAAAATATCGCGCCCAAACTGTGGATGACGCTTCATCAATTCGAATTCTTGGTCGGTGAGGGGGCCTGGTTTATTGAGGATGCCTTCTGGAATACGCATTTTCCCCACATCATGCAACATCGCGGCGAAACCCAATTTATTCAGATCGTCTTCGAGCAGGCCCATGTGGCGGCCAAAGGTTATCGCCAGCAGGCCAACATTGAGTGAATGCTCACTAGTATAGTGGTCTTTCTCCCTAATCTTAGATATCCAAACCAGCGCATCAGGATTGCGAATAATACTGGAGACGCACTCTGATACGGTTCTCTTGACTTCAACGACATCAATGGCCTGCCCTAGCCTAACGTTGTCCATAAAGGTACGGGTTAATTGCCGCGCCTTTTGATGTACTTCTGTTGCCTTTTGGTACTCTTGCTTGTTAGAGGTACTGTTAGTGTAATTTTTCCCCGCGGCTCTAGTGTTGTTGCCGGATTCACGTTGCTTGTCATTGAGCCATGTATCGATAGTGCCCTCTATGTAGACAAAGTCACAATACTCGGACAAGGTTTCAATATCTTCATACTGCTCTATTTTAAAGCCCTGAAGAATAAAGGGAGTTTCCAGCCATGGACGGTCTAATTCAGTAACGTACATGCCAATTTTCAAACCGGTTACCCGAATAGGTGTTTTCACCTGCTCTTTAATGGTGCGTCCTGAGTTGACGTTTTTTTTTATCACAGTAAATCTATTCCTTAATTTTTTTCTCCGAGTACCCGAGCTGAAGGCATCCCACTGAGACGAATAGTTTATACAAATGTATAATAAATGTTTTTTTCGGCAATTGTCATCTCTATATCAAAAAAATGACGTTAACAGCAGCAAATGCATCAAAAAAATGACGTTAATAGTAGCAAATGCAGCATTCTATTACAGTTACCCGATTAGTAGTGGCGCGGTGCTCACGCATTTCCATAAGTGGTCAGTATGTGAATCGGGGGTAATTGTATGAGTGGGCTACTATAATTGGGCATCAGCACAACATTTTGTGGCTGGTAAGTGCAGTGCACGTCTTTTCGTTAGCGAGCGCACTGCTTAAAATCGAGTGTAACGACGACTATTTTTACTAACAACCCGGAGGATATAGCTACTTGGACGCAATGAGCTTACTACACAACCGCAATTCCACGGCAACGCTGAGCGATCCGGCTCCCAATGACAAGCAGCTTAACGCCATGTTTAAGGCTGCAGTTCGCGCACCAGATCATGGTTGGCTTCGTCCCTGGCGTTTTCTGACGATTCAAGGGGACAGCCGCCACCAATTGGGTACCGTCTTTGCCAACGCTGCGATAAAGCGGGCAGCACAGCAGCAGCAGCCTGCTCCGGCGGTTGCAAAGCTGGAAAAACTAGCGCTTAAGCCGTTGCGTGCACCGCTTATCGTTACTGTAATTGCACAGACCAGGCCGCAGGTAAAGGTGCCAGTTGTAGAGCAGCTAATCTCGGCAGGTTGTGCCGCTCATAGTATTTTACTGGCGGCCCATGCGCTGGGTTTTGGTGCTATTTGGCGCACTGGCAGCAATAGTTACTGCCCCCATGTGAAAACAGATCTGGGCCTATCAGAGCAAGAAGAAATTGTCGGTTTTTTGTACATAGGGACAGCTAGCAGCGGTTACAAGGCTATTCCCGAGCTTATTGTTGAGGATTTTTGCCGCCCTTGGACAGCGTAGTTAGTCAATATGCAGTTGACCGAACGTTATATTAGTAGCAAAATATTGCCGAGTTTTCAGAGCTATACCATACCGGCTAGCCTTGTTTTTTCTAGGTTATCAGTAACCTGAGAGCTTAGGCCTCTGGAAGCGGTAAACCCTGAGTAAGGGAATACGTTAAATCAGTTTCGCCTGTGAAACGATACAATACTGAGTCGAGTGGCTACTCAAAAGAAGCTGTGACGGACCACTAGTGCCGTTCTGCCTAACCGCTTTGATACGGCCAGTAGTAAATTTTCAATACCTAACGCGAGGTGTGCTGGCTATCGCCCCCAGTATATTACCAGCTACAATTTGAGGCGTGTGAGTGGTAGCAATGAGTACGGAAAAAGTCACTGCCAAGTCGGGCGTTAGGCGGCGAATAAGCCAGCGGTCCGCTGTATTGTGGTTAAGTGCCGGCTGTTTATTATTAACCGTGTTTGTTTTGTTAGTCAGTGGCGTATTGACAGGTTCGGGTGTTTCTGACGCAACAAGCAAAAACTTATTTGCTGGGCGAAATTTTACTTTTGAGCCCTTCACGCTCGATGATGCCTATGATTTGTGTGAGCAGCAGGCGCAGATAAAACGCGGTGCGTCGCTGCTACGCTACACTACGAATCCGCTGTCCACCCGTTTTGAGGCAAAGAAAAATCGTTTTATTGTCGTTTTGGACGCCGATATTGGAACTGTTAGCGACTGGCACGAGGTCTCACTATTTTGCGATATTGACCCAGATACTCACAAAGTTTCTCACTACAAAGAAATGTATGAGCATGGATCTTCGCTAATATCGAGGGTTAAAGGGTTGTTCGGTAACCCTTTTTAATACCGGCTGACCCGTTGTCATCGATCGAGATGATCCGGTTGCCGATTGCCTGAGTTTGCCGATCGGCGTAAATCACGTTATTGTGCTGCACACTCGAATCACGTTATTGTGCTATAGAATTAATTGCGGCTCAGTAGTGCCCCGCGGCCCGCAGTCAACGTGGATCGCTCGTATATTTAGATGTTGAAGAGCTATGACCGTGCGAAGATTAACTCAGACCATTTTTAGAACCGCGCCACTAAATGCCATCATTGGAGCTTTGTCGCGGTTAATAATGAAGGCGGTTGGATGGAAAATCGGTGGCCAGCGGCCAACGCTCAAAAAATACGTTCTACTAGCTGCCCCCCACACCAGTAATTGGGACTTCATTCTTATTGTTATGGTCGCTTTTCGGCTGCAGCTTGACGTGCACTGGATGGGAAAGAAGAGTTTGTTTTTTTTCCCCTTCGCCCGCATCATGCTCTGGTTAGGCGGTATACCGATCGATAGAACTCAGACTAACGATGTGGTGACTCAGGTGGTAGAGCAATTTCAGAGTAATGATGAACTGATTGTGTTAATTCCCCCGGAGGGTACTCGCAGTAAAGTCAGTCGCTGGAAGACCGGTTTTTATCATATTGCGATGAATGCCCAGGTTCCGTTAGTTCTTGGGTTTGTTGATGCAGGGACAAAAACGATTGGTTTTGGCCCCGGTTTTATACCCACCGGTAATATCGAACAAGACTTTCTTG
>JBLHLU010000156.1:0-9053 GCA_047623385.1 Paraglaciecola psychrophila | reverse complement strand
CAATTACTTGATCAAATCGCCTCAGCAGTACCTAGCTATTTTCAGCGCCGATAACAGCCGCTACAGTAAGTATTTTGACATGCCTACCGGCCCAGTGATGGCTACCTGGTGACGCTGATGTCCTCGCAGGGAGAGTACGTTTTTATCAGCGGTAAATATGCCTATTATTGTGCCCGAGCGCAATACAGAAATTCAACAACTCTGAGCAACTCTTAGCAACTCGGAGCATCTCGGAGCAACTCAGAACAATTGAATAGACCATGAACCCGAGCACCGCGGCTTTCACTAGCGGTATTTGCGATGGCTAACGCCTGCGAAACAGCCAGCTGATTCCTAACGAGCACATGGTGCCTAGTGATTACGCCGCTCGTAAGAACGTTGTTACCAACGCCAGAACAGCGCGCATAGTACACGCTTGCTCCATTTTGCCGCGGTGACATGACCAGACCCATAACAATCGCTATAATAGCCCCGCAGGGAATACCCTATCCGATAACACTCACAACTTTGAAGGCGTATGGCCAAAGATTCACTACCGCGCAACGCATTTGTCCGCAGCCTCAGCGCTTCTATCGCCGGAGCCCGAGCCGGTGGTGCGCTATTCGCCGACAAAGCGCTCAATGCCTTGGTACCCGGACGTGATTCGAACCCACTACTGGCCAAAGAAGCCAAGCGCATGGTTGCCGAATTAGGTCGACTCAAGGGCACCTACGTAAAAATTGGCCAAATGCTGGCCATGCTGGGCGAATATATCCTGCCCGATGAGTTAACGCAGGCACTGCACAGCTTAGAGTCGGCCACCGAAGCGATGCCTTGGCAGCAAGTAGAGGCCGCTTTGCAACAGCGTTTGGGAGACAAACTGGCGCTGTTAGCTGTAGACCAACAACCACTGGGAGTGGCCTCTTTAGGCCAAGTACATCGCGCCACCATCATCGCCAGCGGCGAGCAGATCTGCCTCAAACTACTCTATCCAGGGGTCAAAGAGACGCTGGAAACCGATTTTAATTCGGTTGTGCGGATGCTGAAGTTTACTCGCTGGATGAAGCTGTCTCGAGATCTCGACGAATGGTTAGTCGATATCAAACAACAGTTAATGCTCGAAGTCGACTATCGGCGCGAAGCCGCAGTTATGCAAAAAATGGCGTTGTTGCTGCATTCAGATACGCGCTACCGAGTACCCAAACTGTACCCTGACTACTGTAACGACACCATCATCGCGATGGAGTATATGGAGGGCGAATCGGTTACTAGCGAGCCGGTGGCGGCGCTGAGTCAAAACCGACGCAACGCTATTGCCAGCAGCATGCTCGACCTGTTTTTCTTAGAGGTCTATCAATGGCAACTGATGCAGTCCGACCCCAACTTTGGCAACTACCTGATCACTATTGGCGAGTCCTCTGATCAGCTGGTACTGCTGGATTTCGGTTCGGTGCTCTCCAGAGAGCCCAGCTTTTTTAGCGCACTGGGCGACACCATCGCCGCGGCGCACAGCAATAACGAACCAGACATCGGCAAAGGCTTGGTCGAATTGGGCTGTTTAAAAACGGACAGTGCTGATGAGGCCATTGCGATTTTTGTCGAATTTTGCGTCGAGATTATGGAACCCATGCGCGACCCCAGCACCATTACCAAAGAGCACCTAAACCGTGATGGCGACTATCGCTGGAGCGAATCCAAACTCATGAAACGCGCTGCATTAGTTGCCAATAAGTCGTTATTCAGTAAAGAATTTAGTTTGCCGTCGCAGCAGTTTTCTTTTGTTGCCCGCAAACTCATTGGCGTTTTTACTTTTATTTCCACACTTAAGGCAGAGTTTAACGGCGCACCGCTGTTGCTCGAACATTTGCCAAGCAAACAAGCAAAGACCGACACCTCGACAGAGCAATAACCGCTGCTGTAAGCTTTTTTTATGGCGCGTTTATAACGACTAGTTTCCCCGCTGAAAGGCCGCTGAGGTGCTACCGACGCATTACCTATTGTCGCAGGCAGTGTCCCAGTGATTACGGTTGCCACTGCTAGGGTAATAAGCTTGATGCTGTCAACCCTAGGCTGCTTAGAGCAGTAGCCCTCGCCATCGGGGTACACTGCGTTTCACTTTCGCTGTCAACAGCAAAGTCAGACAACACCTTGCCACTGCCGGCCTCTAACAACCACTGGAAAATACCGCCACTCATAGCGCAATAATACTGCCTTGACTGTGTGTTCACGCTGGCAAACACCCTCGCTGGTCATTTTTACCACGCACAACAATTTTCTCAATTCTGCGGTCTTGGCAGACAATAAAACCCTGCCTGGCAGATCTTGCTGCGCTAACACCGCGTGCTTATTTCTGCTCAGCTCGACCGGTTTATCGACCACTAACACCACAGTGCAGAGCGCCTACACAAGGGTCACCGCCAATGTGAATAACAATGTCGATAGGACGATGCCAACGGACTACTTATCCAACAAAAAGCACCTCTACTCGAATACCGCGAAACATCGGCATGGCGTACTAACAGCACCTCGGTATAGCAAAGTTGCAGTGGCCAGGCAGCTACCGCTGACAGCGGTACTGACAGCAGCCGGTGACGCCAATGATTACCAGGCACTAATTATCGGGCACTGGTTTTCGGGCACTGGTTTTCGGATGATGATTATCGGACATTGATTGTCGGGCATTGATTGTCGGACATTGATTATCGGGTAATGATTGCCAAAAGACCCAGCGTGCTGGCGCGGGCTTAACGCCCAAACGCAGGCGGCGGCGGGTAACACCTAACATAAACTGGGGCCTCGATCGGGAAATAATCTCGACAGTCGCTTTTACTATCGCACTTCAACTTTGACGCCGGCACTGGCCAACCACTTGTCTCAACTGCGACTACTTTTTATGCCAGCGGGCTAACTACTGCGCTCGCGCAAAAGAATATTGGCCACTCTTCACAACTAACAGCCTTTGCTATATATTAGATAACTATTAATTAACGTGATGGTAACCCGTAATGCCACCGGGGACAAAACGCCAGCGGTGTGGGCTATCAGCACAACGACACTATTGCACCGCTGCTAATACCGAAAATTTTCGCAGCGGGTTCACAGTTAATGGTTGGCACTAGTGAAATCTCGATAGTAACCCCCTACGACAGCGTTGATTCCTGTTACTACCACTTGCGGTGAAGGGTTTATGGAAACTCAAAATTCTGCCTTCGATATGCAGGAGCAGCAGGGCAATATTGCCGTACATCGCCGCTTTAATCGCGACGAAGCAAACTTCACGTTATACCCAAACAGTAACCTTGACGACCTCTCCAACGTCAACCTGTGGCGTGAAGTCGCGGTACTCACGCGCCTAGCCGAGGCCGGGGTTGTCGGTTTTCAGGGCGTGGAGAGCGGTAAGCAAGGCCCTGTATTAGTGTTTGATGATAGCGGCGGTACCGCGCTTTCAACGCTGATGGCGCAACAGGACTTGCAGCTGGAAGAATGCCTTTGCATCGGCCTCGACGTGGCCCTGTTACTGGCACGTATTCACCAGCTTGATGTGGTGCACAAAGACATTAGCCCCGAACAAATCCTCTGGAACCGCGAGCGCGCTGAGAGCGCGATAAGCGATTTTAGTATTGCCAGCGATTTAGGCCTGGAACTGAGCAACTTGCGCGCACCGCAAAACCTACAAGGCAATTTACTGTACATGTCGCCGGAGCAAACTGGGCGCATCAACGCGGTGGTCGATTGCCGCAGTGATTTGTATTCAATGGGGGCGACCCTTTACCACCTATTACTCGGCCACCCGCCCTTTACCGCAACCGACCCGATGGCCTTGGTTCATGCCCATATTGCCCAGACCCCGGTCGATCCGGCGACAGCCGGGGTGCCAAAAGTGGTCGCACAGATTCTACTAAAACTCTTGGACAAAGACCCCGACAGACGCTACCAAACGGCTCAAGGCCTCGCCATGGACCTGGCACAAAGCTTGCGCCAATGTCGCCGCGGCGAAGCCAGTACTGTATTTGAGTTAGGCCTGCAAGACGCACCCGGTGAGCTGCGCGCAATCAGCCAGTTGTACGGCCGCGAACAGCAATTGTCACAGTTGTTGAAAACCTTTGAAGATACCGCCGAGGGTGCCTCGCGGCTGTTATTAGTGGCGGGGTATTCCGGTGTTGGCAAATCGGCCTTAGTGCATGAAGTACAACACCCGATCCTAGCTCGCCGGGGGTATTTTTGTGCCGGGAAATTTGACCAACTGCAACGTAGTCACCCCTATTCTGGCGTCGCCAATGCTTTTAACCACTTAATCGAGCACCTGCTAACCGAGACCGAGCAGCAAGTGGAACAATGGCGCAGCCATTTACTCGCCCACCTCAATGGCCACGGTCAGTTACTGATTCAAGTTTTACCGCGACTCGAGCTGATAATCGGCCCGCAACCGGCAGTGGAAGCGTTAGAAACGCGCGAGTCAGAACACCGTTTCAAACACACCTTCTTACAGTTCACCGCTGCGCTGTGTTCAGCGCAGCAGCCACTGGTGATGTTTATCGACGACATGCAGTGGGCCGATGATGCCAGCCTCGCACTGATTGAAAATTTGTTCGCCGAGGGGCAAACGGGCCACTTTTTAATGATCTGTGCCTACCGCGACAACGAAGTTGATGCCCTGCACCCCTTTACCCTAACGCTGAAGACGATAGCGCCTGAATTAAAAGTATCACTAACGCTGCAACCGTTGATGCTTGAGGACACCCAGCAGTTGCTCAGCGATACCCTGCAAATGCCAATACCCGCTATTGCCCAACTGGCGGCATTAGTTCAGGGTAAAACCGCTGGCAATCCCTTTTTTACCCTGCAGTTTCTCAAGGAGTTGGTTCGGCTTGAGCACCTGACCTTCGCCGATCATAGCTGGCACTGGCAGGCCAAAACCGTTGCCTCGCTGCCGGCTAGCGATAATGTAGTGGAATTAATGTTAAACCGCCTGCAGTCACTACCCGAAGCGACCCGAGAAGTACTGTGGCTGGGGGCCTGTATGGGTCATCGGTTCGATTTGCAAATTCTTGGCGATCTTAGCAAAACCGCGCCAGATGATCTGCAAGGCGTACTGATGACAGCCATCAGGGCGGGGCTGATATTGCCGACCACGGCCCCGATAACACGTTATTCCCAGCAACAGAAAAATTACAATGTAGTGGTCATGCACTACCGTTTTGTCCACGATCAGATACAGCAGGCAGCCTATGCACTGATCGATGTTCAGCGCCGGCGCAGCACCCACTTACACATCGCCCGCACCTTGTATCAGCAAAACGCTGATCGCCAACTCGACGATCAGCTGTTTGAAATCGTCGGCCATTTTAACGAGTGCATTGACCTGTTAGCCGACGAGGCCGAGCGCTTACAAGTCGCGCAATTGAATTTACAGGCGCTGATAAAAGCGCGGGAATCCAGAGCTTATCAAGCGACACTAGGCTATTCCAAAGTCGCCCGCCAGCTAATGGACGAGTCCTATTGGGCCAGCGATTTTAAGTTGATTTTTACCGTGCAAAAAGAGTCAGCTAAGCTCGAATACATCAATGGCCATCGAGGGCTTTCTGAACAGATGTTTAATGACATATTGGACCGATCACTACCGCGGACCGAGCGCGGATTCATCTACAAAGTAAAGAGCAATTTACAGCAATTGCGTGATGACTTTATGGGCGGTCTTCAAAGCGCGCTAAGCGCTTTACGGCTATTTGACATCAACATGCCCACTACCGCGCAAGAACAGCAGGCGGCTATTGAAACTTTGCAGGCATCTGTTGAGCAGCGTCTGGGAACCCTCACAGACCAAGACATTCTCAACCAGCCAACATTAACTGACGAGGGCATGCTCGGGGCAGCCAGTATTTTGCCTGATGTCAGTGCCATCGCCTTTCTTTCTGAACAAAAGCCTATTTGGCTGCTGTCCATTTACCATGCACTGGATATCTGCCTCAAACACGGCAACACGCCACACGCCCAACACGGGTTTATCTATTTATCGGCGTATAAAGCCAACCAAGGGGACTATCAGCAAGCCATTAGATGGGCGCAACTGGCCATAGATATGGGCCATAAATATCCCGGTCAATTTGGCGAAGGCCGAGCACTCGCGCTGCATGCCTTACTCACTATGGCGTACTACGCGCCGATAAGAGAGGGTGCCGACAACTCACTAAAGGCCTCTCAATTAGCTACAGCCAACGGTGATGTGGCCTACATCGCCTGGCCAATCACTAGTCACATCTGTTTGCGCTCTCTCACCGGAGATTCGCTGGCCGAACTCGGCGAGGCAGGCCAGAGCTATCGACAAAAATTAAAGGCAGCTGGCAGCCAAGACGATATCGACTTCTTTGACCTAATGATGGGCAATCTCAACATACTGCAGCAACGCGGCCTTGAGCCAGCTGACCTTGAACAATACATCGACACTGCCCGTGTCAGTATCAGTGCCGGTGTCGACAGGCAGCGTCAGTTACAAGCTTTTAGTGCCAGAGTGGACCTTGAAAATATTAGACTACTGTTTTTCTTAGGCGACTACCGCGGTGTACTAGCGCTAGCCAGCAGCGCGCAACCGATTGTATTCACCACCGAAACCTTGGCCGCAGGCAGTTATTTTCATTGTCAAAAAGGGTTGTCAGCGGCTCAATTATTACTAAGCGCCGCGGCGAGCAATGCCCCGTTTTCACTCCCTCAGAACACAGTGGCTGAAACCGCCGAGATGACCCAGATATTGGCAGTTACAACACAGCGCTACACGCTCATGTCGGCCTCTTGTCCAGGCAATTTCTAATGGTGTGAACGCTTATTACGCGGCGCAACCGAAGAACTCAACGGCAATACCACCGCGGCAATGAAATGCTACCGCCAGGCGGCAAGTACCGCACTAGCCAACGGCTTCAACAACGCCGCTGGTATAGCCGAACAGTGGCTGGGTGCATTCTGGTTGCGCCAGGAGCAACAAGACTACGCCAGCCATCACCTGCGCCAAGCCCATCGCTCTGGAGCCACTGGCAGGCTTTTGCACTGACCGAAAAATTGGAGCGAGACTACCCATTTATGGTCGAGCAGCAAGCCCGCCGCCAAGTCTCACAGTTAGACATAGCCACTGTTATTAAAGCCTCTAACGCTATTGCCGGTGAAATTGTACTGCCCAAACTGCTGACCCAGCTGATGACGATTGTGATTGAAAATGCCGGTGCCGAAATAGGCTATCTGCTGGTATCTAACCAGGGAAAGTGGGTAGTGGAAGCCCAGCAGTGGGCCGCTGGCAGTTCCGGTGATAACCAGCAAAACGTCGACGCCGTAACCTCGCAACTGCCCATGAACATTGTCAATTATGTTGCCCACACCGGTGAAAGTTTGGTATTGAGCGACGCCGCTCAGCATGGCGATTACAGCTCCGACCTCTATATTCAAGCGCATCACACCCGCTCAGTCTTGTGCCTGCCGCTGCTTTACAAAGGCGAACTCAACAGCCTGCTGTATCTTGAAAACAATTTAACCGCCGGTGCTTTTACCGAAGAGCGTATTCAACTACTGGAGATTCTCTGTACCCAGGCGGCAACGGCACTGGAAAACGCCCGCCTCTATGACAATTTGGATCAGCGGGTACAACAGCGTACAGCGGAACTAGAAGAGGCCAAACAGAGCGCCGAGAAAGCACAGCAAAGTGCCGAGATTGCCCGGGAAAGCGCAGAGACTGCGAACCAGGCGAAAAGCGTATTTCTAGCCAATATGTCCCACGAAATTCGCACCCCGATGAATGCTATTCTAGGATTTTCCGAACTACTGCAAGGCGATGACAACCTCGACACCCAGACCCAAGAATCCGTCGCCATCATCAACAGCTCAGGCTCGCATTTATTGGCGCTAATCAATGACATTCTCGACTTGTCGAAGATCGAAGCGGGCCATATGACGCTGTTGGAGAGCGAACTGCCGCTGCCAGAAAGCTTGCACGATATCGAAAAAATGCTGCAGATGGCCGCTCAGGAAAAACTGCTCACACTGGCCTTTCACGGTGTCGACACCCTGCCGCTGAGCATTGTCACCGACGCTGGAAAACTCAGACAAATAGTGATTAATTTGGTTGGCAATGCCATCAAATTTACCCCCTCTGGCTCGGTCCGCTGTAACTGTAGCATCGAGCCGCTGGCGCAGGGCCAATACACCTTATCGGTGGCAGTATCAGACACCGGTTTAGGTATTGCCGAGGCTGAACACCACAAAGTGTTTTCCAGTTTTGAGCAGACTGAATCAGGTACCAATACCGAAGGCGGCACCGGTCTGGGACTGGCCCTGAGCCGCGAGTATGCACGCCTAATGGGCGGTGACATTGTTTTTACTAGCGCCCCAAACCAAGGCAGTTGTTTTACCTTAACCGCAGTAGTGCAAGCGGGCAGTACCGGCACATCATCGCAGATACGCGCACACAATATTGTTGGACTGATGCCCGAATACGCCAGTCCCAAGGTATTGCTGGTCGATGACAAAGTCGCCAATCGGCTGTTGGTTCGCCGCTTTCTTGCGCCGTTAGGCTTTACTTTGATTGAAGCAAAAAATGGTCAAGAGGCCGTTGAACGCTGCGAACAGGAGCACCCTGATCTGATTATAATGGATCATCGCATGCCAATAATGAACGGTGCTGAAGCCACTGTTCGTATTCGCGCCACACCAGCGGGGCGAGCTAGCAAAATTATCTCGATGAGTGCCAGTGTACTGAACGCGGAGATGGACGCCATTATGGCAAAGGGTATTGACGCCAGCGTACCCAAACCCTTCAAACGCGAAGATTTACTGCATTGCATTGCCCAATTGTTGGGTATTCGCTATCGCTATGAGGACGCATTATTACTGCCTGAGGACGCAGTATCAAACACCTCAATATCTAACACCGCAGCACCTAACGCTCAAACAGCGGGCAACATACCAGCAGCCAATCGTGCAGCCAACAGCAGCTTAGTCACTCAGTCACAGGCTGTCGCCGGCAGTAGCATAATGCCCAAGCCCGCAATCACTATTTTGGTTGTCGATGACAATAAGGTCAATCGCATGGTCGC
>JBLHLU010000155.1:0-9060 GCA_047623385.1 Paraglaciecola psychrophila | reverse complement strand
GCGAAACTGATGCCTAAGGCCGCTTTATCAATTTGACCTCATTAACTGAGTTTACTGCGTTCACTGTTGGTTTTTGCATTTATAACACCGCTACTCTGCGTACAACGCAGGTATATAAGTACCAGCATTGAATCGATAAACCAACGCCACTGCTGATTAATCATCTCTAACGGTAGTTAGCGCAGCGGCCTCAATAGCGCTTGTGCCACCGTGTAATAACGGTAAGCACCCACGTTGTATTGATTAATCCCTACGCAAACTGCGGATTTTCCAGAAAGTCTTTTCTAAAGCGACTTTTCTGAAAAAGCTTTAGATAAAATACCGCGGTGCTG
Source organism: Paraglaciecola psychrophila (assembly GCA_047623385.1). Lineage (GTDB taxonomy): Bacteria > Pseudomonadota > Gammaproteobacteria > Pseudomonadales > Dasaniaceae > Oceanicoccus. The sequence continues at coordinate 8,728 of JBLHLU010000155.1, read as the reverse complement.
AAAAGCTAGAGAATAGCTGTCTTTTTCCACGTACAATCGACTTCACCGCCATTCAAAGAAGCCATTGTCATACCACTACTGACCCCCTTATACACCCGGAGCATTAAGTTCATGAAAGCACTATTATTAATACTGATTGTCGCCATCGCCGGCTGCACGGGTCACCACAGCGAAGACCAATTTGATCTCGAAAAAGTCAACCGGGCCGCCGCTGAGCTGATCGAGCTCAACCTCAGCAATGGGCCTGTCGAAGCGCAGTGGTGGTCGATAGACCTGGTCGCACTGAGGCCCAAGGCCGTACGTAAAACCGAACAGGGCATCTTCATCCAACTCAAGGGCATGTTTTCTGCACAGAGCGGCTTGTTTATTGCCACTGACAACGAGCAGTTTCTATCGAGTAGTTCCAGCGACCCGCGCTTTAAAAAATTGACAAATACCCTCTATAGCTACCACTTTGAGGATTGATCAAAACGCACATCAAGCTAAACCGTCAAACGATTAATCGTAGAAGGCCACTATGAATAACGCCCTAGCACTGGCACAGCACTATTTCGATCTCTCCAATGAGCGCAACTTAGTAGCTATTGAGGCGTTGTTCACAGCCTCGAGTACTTATAGCTCTACCAACACCGGCATCTATTTGGGCGGTGACGCTATTATGACCATGCAACGGGGATTTTTTGCCAGTTTCGAGACAATGAACTGGTCTATTCAAAAAGTGGAGGAAGTCAAAGCTGGCATTGTGCTATTTGATTTCACCTTCACTGGAAAAACGCTAACGGGAGAACAAACCGTATTTGGTGGCCAGGAGTATGTGGTCGTATTTAACCAGAAAATCCAACATATCGAAGTAAAAACGTGAACTGCGGTTAGCAGCCAACCGCTAGGTTAATCTAAGGTCAGCTCGGTGTTGCTGTTAAAGACCCGCTCTAAGCCGGTCACCGGATCGGTGAACCGCAGCGCTTGGGCGAGCAGTTGCAGCGGCTGGGTGTAATCGTCTAGGCGCTCAACCTGTAATTGCGGGTAATATCTGTCGTGTAGTATTGGCCAACCCAAGCTTTGCATATGTAGACGCAGCTGATGCGTTTTTCCGGTGCTGGGTTTTAGTTGAAACAATGCCTTATCACCAGCGTGTTTAACACAAAAAATTTGTGACCGGCTGTTAACTTTGCCATTGGTCTGGTGCATTAAAAACCGCGGCTTGGATTTCTCCAATCGATTTTCCACCAGCCACTGCTGGCCTGCTAGCGGAGGGTTTACGGCTACTTGGGCAACGGCTTGATAGGTTTTTTCAATGAGTCCCTGCTCAAATAGCTGGTGGTAGTGCTGTCGCGTTTGCGGCTCGACCGAGAACAACACCAGTCCCGCGGTTGCACGATCTAACCGGTGCAGCGCTTGCAACTGATCAATACCGGTGACGGTGCGAAGTCGATTCTGCAAGCATTCATGGACAAAGACTCCCCCCGGTGTAACCGGTAAAAAGTGCGGTTTAAAAGCTAATAGTAAATGCTGGTCTTGAAATAGGATTTGCTCTTTGAAAGGTATCACCGGCTCCACCGCCACCTCACGATAATAATAAACTCGCTGCTGTGGCACAAAGGCAGTGTTCGCATCAATAAGCGTGCCGTCGTGCCAGTGCAGTTTGCCCAATACCGCCCGCTGCTGCCAAACACTGGCATCGACCGCTGGAAACCTAGCGATAAGATACTCTAGCACGGTCACCACACCGGGATTGATTTGTGGCAGACTTAGTTTTGAGGGGAAATTGGCGATGGCCATGGCGCGCTGCTTGAGTTTGCAAAAAGACTATCATACCGTATTCACCGAACTGGCTATAGCGCAGTAGCCATTTCCCTTGCTGCTAAAGCGTTGCTATTGCATACGGCTTGATCGCGCAGTGGCGACAACCGGTGCTATTGAAGCTCGACAAGTATGCAGCGGGCTAGCGCTGCTTTGCCGAGCACAACAGCACTGTTATCGTAGTAAGGATAATACGTAGCTAATGCGGTATCAGTGTGTTGTGTAGTAATCGTATAGCCAGTCGCTGGCTAGCCAAAATAAAAACGGAGTTTTGATCTGGTGGCAAGACAGCGCTAACAAGCTGGAGAAATCGACTAGCTATTACTTCTCTGCAATAACCCACAAAAAGTTGTGCATTTCTCGCCATCGCAATCGACCGGAAAAGCCAACATATGGCAGTGCTACTATCGCCGGCAAAACCCACCAGCAGTGACGTTGGTTTAAAACCATTAGTGCTCAACTCACCGCCACCACCGCTTAGTGAATTTTTAAATAGACCATAGCCGCTACCTCGCACAGATTGCCCAGTGTCGTTTACCTCACCTAGAGTGGGCACAGTTCGACATAGAGAAAGTATTTTATCAAGTAATAGGGTATTTTGAAGCAGTGGTCAGTGATGAGGATTTTACTATCGAATTGGTTCGCCGAGTTGGTACGCAGTAGTTAACTGTTAGAGCAATACGTTAACAATACTAACCCGTTATGCTAAGACGTCAGATGCTTGATGCAAAAGTGATTTTTACTGTTCAATTCAGGCAGTCTTTTTCTCGAACGCTGGGCGGTGCTCTGGGCACTATTTTGATGGGCATTTTTGCCAATAGCCGATCAGTACTATGCAGCTATGTTAAGGAGAATAACCCCGACGTCTGGCGCCGGGGTCAAATAACCTAGTCGACGCTGGGCACGATAATTACCTTACCATTTCTACCACGCTCGGCAGCGCGAGTAACGGCCTGCTTAATATCGGCAACACTAAAGCGTGAATCCACATTGGCTTGCAGCGCACCACTGACAATAAGCGGAATCACTTTGGCGTAAGCTGCTTGGCGCTCAGCTGCACTAACAGTCAAAAACCACTTAGACAGCCAAAAACCGCGTATGCGAATATCCTTGCCAATAAGTACGCCTTGGCTTACCACCGCAGGTTTACCCGATAGTGCACCGTAGGTGACCAGAGTGCCTCCGTCGCCCATACTCTGCGCTAGGCGGGTAAAGGTTTCACCACCGACGGCATCGACGGCTAAAACAATCGGCGCATTGCCGGTCGCCGCGGCAATTTCTTTTGCAAGATTCGGCCCGTCGATCAACACCACATCGCCACCTTTTGCCATCAAGTCTTCAGCCAATCCCTCGCGGCGAACCACATTGACCGTTTTGATGCCACGCTGTTTCGCCAACTGGATAAGATAGCCACCTACCGCTGAATTGGCTGCACTTTGCACCACCCAGTCGCCCTCTTTAAGGTCGGTGTATAGGTCTAGCATTAACAGCGCAGACAGCGGATTGACCGTAGTCATTGAGAGCTGCTCAATCACTTGATCGCTGGGTGAGCCCAGGTCAGGTAGCGGAATCAATGCCGCCGCCGGAGCGACCAGTTCATCGCGCCAGGTGCCAACGCCAGCCAGCAGCACTAACTGCCCTACTGAGAGGTGCTTGACCTGTGGCGTGACTTCTAACACCCGGCCCACGCCTTCGCTGCCCGGAGTAGAGGGCAACACCGCATCAACACCGTAGTTGCCAGCAATTTGTAATAAGTTGGAGGGATGAATCGGTGCCGCTAGTATTCTTATCCTGACTTCGCCACTTTGCAAAGCCTGGGTCTTTTGGTGTTTGACTACCAGTACCTGCGCCGGATCGCCAATCTTGTTTAATTCGACATATTTCAAGTGCCCAGCACCATGGTGCTCAGCCAGCACCATGGGCGCCGAACCGACAACCAGTGCCAACAATGTAACAATGGAGATTTTTCTCATAATAGTGGTCCTCAAGCCGAATCGCCTTAGCGCTCGATATAGCTTAAAAAGTGAGTTATAGAATTTGGATGGAAGCAGTACATTGAGGCTAACGACTAGTGTTTTTAGCCTTGGCACTTAATATCGCCAGCAAACTGCGGTTTGCGCAGAATTCAGACCGCAATAATAGACCGGGCTAGTCTAACGCAAGCACTCCCTATGCGGCAAGCGGCACAAGGGCTTAGCGTCGATACTACCGCGCAGCGGTAAGTGCAAGTGAAAATTTCCCCACCACCACTAATCTGAAACGCGGTTCGTTTATACTTTTTTTCGACACTGGCGCAGCGCCCCCGATCGAGTGCTCGGTACCACCACCCGCCTTTTTCCTTGCAACATATTTTAGCTAATAGCGGAGCTGCCGGTGCCAGCTTTGGATTTTGCTACCTTTATGCCTCTCATCTCAAAAAACGGTAACAATTTTTCTTTTATAAAACAACTTGTAATAAACAAATCAACTCATAGTATAAAATCTTCTAGCAATCTCTATGGATACATAGAAATTGAATAGGAACTGAAAGTAATAAGGGCTATAGTTTTAAATACATTGCAGTTGACGGGTGAAAAATAAAACCGCCGGAAGTTTTTTTATTCCTGCTTTTAAACGTCACAAAAATGATTGATAGCGCAACTTCTTTAAATACAGCAACAAGATAAAACTAGTAGCAGTATTACACAGCGAAATTTTTGTCATTAGTTTTAACAAAAATTTGCATCAATAAAAATATCGAGACCGTGTACGGCAATTTGTTGTTCCTAATAACCAATAAGGAAAATAACACAATGGCCCTAGCAATCGTCCTGATGGTACTTTTAATCGGGTCCGTCATCTTCAATTTTAACAACCCTTGGGGAGCCACACCGGTTGCCTCAAACTGGGGTTCGATCGACGACACCATCGCTATTACCTTTGTTATCACCGGTATTTTCTTTGTCGCCATCACCCTCTTTATCGCGCTGGCGCTGGTAAAATTTCGCTATCGAAAAACAGTGATTAGCGGCCAGCATCCCGCCGAAAACAAACCCGACAATAAAAAACTAGAACTGTGGCTAACGGTAATAACGACTGTCGGCATCTGTCTATTATTGGCGCCGGGCTTGAAGGTATACAGCGATTTTGTCGAAGTACCTCCAGAGGCGGTGGTAATTGAAGTGGTGGCCAAACAGTGGCAATGGCGCTACCGACTGCCCGGAGCAGACGGCCTTCTCGGCAAGAGTACCGTTGCCGTATTCAGCACCGACAATGCCTTCGCTATCGACCCGCTGGACCCCGCCGGGCAAGACGATATTGTTATTGCCAGCAGCGAGTTGCACTTGCTGATAGACCAACCGGTTAAGTTTTTATTGCGCTCACTCGATGTATTGCACAACTTTTATGTACCGCAGTTTCGGGCAAAAATGGACATGGTACCGGGGCAGGTGTCCTATTTTTGGATGACCCCCATTACCCTGGGCAGCTTCGAAGTATTGTGTGCTGAGTACTGCGGCATCGCCCACTACAACATGCGCGGTACAGTGGTGGTAGATAATGCTGAAGATTATCAGTCTTGGCTTGATCAACAACCCACCTTTGGCAGTTCACAACAGCGAGCTATAAGTGAAGACGGTATCGACCCAAAGGTGCAGCAGGGGCGCTTATTGGCGCAGAACAATGGCTGTTTTGCCTGTCACAGTATCGATGGTAGCAGCAGCCTAGGCCCGGGTTGGAAGAATATTATGGGACGCGAAGAAACGCTTGTTGACGACAGTACGATTGTCGTCGATGAAGCCTATTTTAGAAGCTCGATACTCAATCCCAGTGAGCAACTCGTCAAAGGGTTTCCGCCGGTGATGGCTCCCTACCCTTTAAGCCAGCAACAAACTGACGCCATTATCGCCTTTGTTCGATCGATTAGTGACTGAGTACGACTAACAACACCTTTGCACTCCGGGATCATTTCAGGGAGAGACGTTAATGGCCTATGCCGACGACACCGAACAGCAGACTGCACACGTACCTGGCAGCTACTGGACAAAATATATCTTCAGCCAAGATCACAAAGTTATCGCCATTCAGTATGCGCTAACTGCGATCTTTGCCGGACTGGTCGCACTGGTGCTATCAGCGCTAATGCGTATGCAAATCGGTTTCCCCGGTAGCCTCGAATTTATGGACCCTAACACCTACTACCAAGCCATGACTATGCACGGCATGATTATGGTTATCTATTTACTGACTGCATTATTCCTAGGAGGCTTTGGTAACTACCTAATTCCATTGATGGTGGGTGCCCGAGATATGGTATTCCCCTTTGTCAATATGTTGAGTTATTGGTTTTATTTCATTTCGGTAGTGGTGCTAATGGCGAGCTTTTTTGTACCTGGAGGCCCCACCGGCGCCGGCTGGACCCTATACCCACCACAGGCCATTACCGCCGGCACCCCCGGCTCCGGTTGGGGCATCATCTTAATGCTGATATCACTGGCCATTTTTATTGTTGCCGCAACTATGGGTGGCCTCAACTATGTCACTACCGTACTGCAGGCACGTACCCACGGCATGAGTCTGTTCCGTATGCCACTGTCGGTGTGGGGCATTTTTATGGCAACGGTACTGGCACTACTCGCCTTTCCAGCGCTCTTTGTCAGCGCAATAATGATGTTGTTAGATCGTGTACTGGGCACCAGTTTTTTCATGCCAGAAATGATTTCAATGGGCCAGCAATTGGACCACGAAGGCGGTAGCCCCATTTTGTTTCAACACCTCTTTTGGTTTTTTGGTCATCCCGAAGTCTATATCGTGGCGCTGCCGGCCTTTGGGCTGGTATCGGATATACTCAGTGTGCACTCGCGTAAAAAAATATTTGGTTACAAAATGATGGTCTGGGCGATCGTCGCCATTGGCGTACTCAGCTTTGTCGTTTGGGCGCACCACATGTATGTCAGTGGCATGAACCCCTATTTCGGCTTCTTTTTTGCCACCACCACCTTGATCATCGCAGTGCCAACCGCAATCAAAGTTTACAACTGGGTACTAACACTGTGGGGCGGCAATATTCATATGACGGTACCGCTGCTGTTTGCGGTCGCTTTTATCTTTACGTTTCTCTCCGGCGGACTAACCGGCCTGTTCTTGGGTAATGTTATTGTCGACATACCCTTGTCAGACACCTACTTTGTTATCGCCCACTTTCATATGGTGATGGGTGTTGCCCCTATATTGGTGGTGTTTGGCGCGATTTATCACTGGTACCCCAAGGTCACCGGTCGCATGCTAAACGATCGCATAGGTAAGACCCATTTTTGGATTACCTTTCTTGGCACCTATGCGATTTATTTTCCGATGCATTATTTGGGTATATTGGGTATGCCCCGTCGCTACTACGACGCCACCGAATATGCTTTTATTCCGCAGTCTGCCCACGACTTAAACAGCTTTATAACGGTCGCTGCATTAATAGTAGGTGTCGCCCAACTGTTGTTTTTATACAACTTATTTTACAGCTATTTTCGCGGTGACGAGGCTGGACACAACCCCTGGAATGCTTGCTCGCTGGAGTGGTTGACCCCCGACACACCGCCAAAGCACGGCAATTGGGGCGCCGCGCTGCCGGTGGTGGCACGCTGGCCCTACGACTACAGTGTTCCCGGCGTAGAGCGCGATTTCGTGCCACAAACGGTGTCAGCTAAAAGCCTGCAAGCAATGATCGATGCTGGCAAACCTGACCCCGAGCCGGGAGCACAGCAATGAGTAGCCTCAGCAGCAACTGGACCGACAGCCCCGCCAGCGAGCAGCGACAGCGACGAACCGGCGTGCGTATTTTACTGGTGGTTATTAGCTCCTTGTTTTTCCTCTTTTTTGTTGCCTATATGATCCGTGCGCAGCTGAGTGACTGGGAGCATTTGTCCGCACCTTGGAGGCCGCTTGAGCAGTCGTTATTACTGGGCATCAATACCGCTGTGTTATTACTTTCCAGCATTTGCATTCAGTACGCCAGAGTACAATCGCACAAAGTAGCCCAAGGCGAAAATGAGCACCAAAAAAATTATGGCACTGCCAGCTTCGCGCTACTGTGCGCCGGCGTGTTCGCCATGGTGTTTTTGGCTGGCCAGTTATTAGTGTGGCGCCAACTTACCGGGCTCGGTTACGGCGTAGCGGGGAATCCTGCCAACAGCTTCTTTTTTCTGTTGACCGGTTTACACGGGCTGCACTTGGCGGCCGGTTTGGCGCTGTGGCTACGAGCGGTGTTGCGAGTAGCACTGGGAGCGCCAATGGCAGAAGCTGCCACTACCATAGAGCTTTGTGCTATTTATTGGCACTACTTACTAGCACTGTGGCTACTGCTCTACGCACTGCTGACCAGCTCGCCAGAAAACTATGCGGCATTTGCGAAAATGTGTGGTCTTTAATGAGCCACACTCACCACACCAGTAACACCTACAGTTAAAACGCTTCACCATTAGCACCAAGCTCTCAGTAGAGGAGGTTATCGAATGAGTACCACACAGCACAATAACACCAACAGTAACGACTCGAGCACCAACTGGGAAACCGTAGTAGACGATTGGTCCTCAGACAAAGACGCCTTCAAGCAGGTCCCCTGGGGCAAGGTGATGATGTGGATTTTCTTGTTGAGCGATACTTTTATTTTCGGCTCGTTTCTCACCAGCTATATGAACGTACGCATGTCTGCTGTCGAGCCCTGGCCGCTAACCAGCAGTGTCTTTTCACTCACCGTATTCGGCGCCCAAGTACCGCTACTACTGATCGCCATTATGACTTTTATACTAATAAGCAGCAGTGGCACCATGGCACTGGCGGTGAACTACGGCTATCGCCGCGATCGTCAAATGACATTTTACCTGATGATGGCCACCTGCTTTTTTGGTCTGTGTTTTGTCGGCATGCAAGTTTTCGAGTGGAGCAAGCTCATCCATGA
>JBLHLU010000154.1:0-9113 GCA_047623385.1 Paraglaciecola psychrophila | reverse complement strand
CGCTGTCGCGCGACCAAGCTCGACCGCGATCAGCTGCTGACGCAGCCGCTGTTGTTACAACAACTGTTTGCGCTGCTGTTACAGGCGCACTATCAAACTAGCCCCAGTGATCTGCGGGCGCTGCTGGACGGACCTAATATCGAAGTCTGGATTAGTTGTCAGCAGGGTCAACTGTTAGCGGCGGCGTTGGTCGCTATAGAGGGTGATCTAGAGGCTGACCTTGCAGCGGCGATCTGGCGCGGCGAGCGCCGACCCCGTGGGCACTTACTGCCGCAAACACTCACCTTCCACAGTGGATTTGTGGAGGCGGCGGGTCTCAACTTTGCACGTATTATTCGCATCGCTGTGCAGCCCGGCGCTGCACGCAATGGTCTGGGGCAGCAACTATTGGGCGCGATCGAGGCCGAGATGCGGTTGCGGCGGTTCGACTTTGTTGGCGTTAGCTTTGCCGCCACCGCTGATGTCTTAGCCTTTTGGGGCGCCAGTGGTTTTGTTGCCGCGGGCCTCGGTAGTGCTGTAGATGCCAGCAGTGGTTGCTATTCGGCTATCGTGTTGCGAGCGTTATCGCCAGCGGGGCAGCACTTGTTGAAACCGCTGCAGCAGCGCTTTTCGGCAGAATTCCAATACCAGTTGCCACTGGCTTACCAAGGGCTTGATCCGTCACTAGTGGCGCTGTTGATTCAACTGTGTCCGTTTTCACCGGCTCTGACACAGAGAGATTGGTCCGATGTCGTCGCTCTGAGCGAGGGCACCAGACCGATTGAAGGCAGTGCGGGGGTGCTGTCGAGGTTGGTGCTGTGCTATCTTGCCAGGCCTGCAGTCGCACTCGAACCCGATCAAGTGCGACTGCTTGTCAGGCGGCTGTTGCAACACGGGTCGGTGCCCGAAGTATCGGCAGAGTTGGGCTTGAGCGGTGCTGGTGAGCAGTTGAAGGCGCTGCGTGCGGCGCTGTTGAGGATCAGTAAAACACGGCTCGGTACTATCGAATTGGGTACAGAGGCGGCATCTTCAAGGTCGCTTTCGCAGGAAAATCACCACCATAATGAGAGTAAACAATGACAGCAGTAGATCTCGACAATAAAAAGCTGAGGCAGCTATTTATCGACGATACGCCGTTTCTTGATGTGCGGGCCGAAGTCGAATTTGATAAAGGCCGCTTCCCCGGTGCCGTCAATGTTCCTATCCTCGAAAATGACGAGCGCCACCAGGTGGGAAAGTGCTATAAAAAGCAGGGCCAAGAGGCGGCGGTTGTACTGGGTCATCAATTGGTGAGTGGCGAGGTCAAGGATCGGCGTATGGCGCAGTGGGCGGCGTTTTTACAAGCCAATCCCGGTGCTCATCTGTATTGTTGGCGCGGTGGTATGCGGTCGAATCTAACCCAGCAGTGGCTGGCCGAGAGCGGTGTCGAGGTGCCGTTGGTAGCGGGAGGATTTAAGGCCCTGCGGCGGGTATTGCTGGAGGAACTGGAGGCGGCTAGTGCCGGTCCGATATGGGTTATTGCCGGTAAAACGGGGGTGGCAAAAACCAAGTTAATCAAGCAGTGGCAACGCGGCATTGATTTGGAGGGGCATGCCAACCACCGTGGCTCTAGTTTTGGTCGCCGGGTTAATGAGCCACCGGGTCAGATCGATTTTGAAAATCAGCTGGCCATCGATATTCTAAAGAAGCGCGAGTTGAGTGTGGAGCGAGCGCTGCTGATAGAAGATGAAAGTCAGACAGTGGGGCCGCGGATTATTCCGTTGCCGCTGTGGCAGGCTATGTGTGAGGCGCCATTGGCAGTAGTAGAAATGCCTTTGGACTTTCGGGTTCAGGAAATTCTGTCGGATTATGTACAGGGCATGGCCGCCGAGCACAGTGCCGCAGACAGCGAGCAGGGCTTTGAGAACTATCGAGCCTATTTACTGGGCAGTTTATTGCGTATTAAAAAGCGCTTGGGGCAAGAGCGTCACGATGAGCTACATGTGATTATGCTGCAGGCGCTAGACCAGCAGCAGCATGATAATAGCGTGCAGGCCCACGAACAGTGGATTGAAGCGTTGCTGGAACATTACTACGACCCAATGTACAAGTATCAGTTGGACAAGAAGAAACACCGTATTATGTTTAGCGGCAGCCACAGTGAGGTACTGGCCTGGGGCGCTGAGCAATAAGCGCGGCGCTTAACTCAATGGGGAAGCAGTGGATTGGGTTTACTGTGATCCCAGTCCTCTGGGAACTTGCCCTGTATTTTATAAGCGAAAGCAATGACTTGGGCGATGCATAGATAGAGTGTTTCAGGAATCTCTTCGCCCAGTTCAATACTGGAGAGTAGCGCCAGTAGCGCCTCGTTTTCAAACAGAGGAATATTATTCGCTCTGGCTACGGCAATGATTTGTTCGGCCAGTTCGGCGCTGCCGGTAGCAGTAACGGTAGGTGCGCCAGTGCCATCGTAGGACAGCGCGACGGCTTTTTTTACCGTCGGTGGTTTGTTCTCATTCATGTTGTTATATCCACTAACTGGCGTTGGCTTAGAGTGGAGCGCGGCGGTGGCGAACCTAGTTTACATTCCAGCTGCCTTACCTCGACCCCAACTGAGGCCAATTTGTCGCGCAAATCCTGTAGTTGCTGTTTGACTTCGCGGTGGGTGTGCTCCAATTGCGACCAGACAGTGGCGGTTACAGTATTGCCCAGAATTTTTAGTTGGATGTTCATTTTACCGAGCGTGTGCAGGTCAAAGTCGAGCATCACAGTCCATAGTTTTTGGTCCTCGTCGCCCTCCGATTGCTGTTCGTTGTGGGCCTCATCACGGTCGATACGCAGCTCCATCGTATCGATGTGTCGACCATTGATGATAGGGATTTCGAGGGTCCAGTTGCTACTGGAGCCGGCGTTGTCCGGGTTATTGCTGGCCCGGGTAGCCAGACTTTCAAGCTGATTAAGCTGGGTCTTGGCCAGTGTTGCCAGCAGTTGTCGACTCAGTTGGCGCAGCGCAATATCCATATTCTGGGATGCCTCTCGGGCCGCAGATTGTTGGCTTTGTTGCTCGGGGGTTAACACCTGGGGGGCCAGCGTTGGCAGTGCCTGGGCCGCTATCGAGCCCAGCGGTGGTGCTGAGGGTATGGTCCCGAGGCCGGCCCCGGCGCTTGGTGCTGTCGGTCTTGAGGCCGGCTCGATAGCGGCCAGCAATCGTTGTCCCAGTGCCTTGAAATCTTGTTGTAACGACGGTTGCGGCGCGGCTGTTTGGGACATTTTAGCTGCCCGACTGATGGCCTTTGCAGTGCCTGTGCCAATAGTATTAGGCCCGATAACATTACCTACAGTGTTGCCTACAGGATTACCTGCCTTATTGCCGGCGGCAACAGCTCCGGGGGCAGTACCCGTGGTGCTGGTTGCGGCTGTTGCTGGCAGCGCTGCCGGCGGTCTTTGCGGGGCCGATCCGGGGGTAGTCAGCTGAGCCAGCTTAGCCTCTAAAAAAATACCGCTGTTGCCAATAGCCGCCTTCAGCTGCGGTAGCTGCTGCAGCGATTTAGCGTTAGGCAATTGTTGCAGTAGCGCCTCAATGGCGCTTTTTATCGCTGCTGGCAGTGGCTGGCCAATGTTTCTGGTTGCCGACAACTGCTGCAGTAAGGGTACTAACAGGGCGCTGGATTGCTGCAGTGGCAGCGCCTGGCGGATACCACCGTCGATTAATTGAGACACGGTGGCGGTGGTGTTAGCAGCGGTGGCGCCGGGCACCACCGCTGGTTGGTTGGCGCGGTATTGCTGAGCGGCGGCGGCCCTTGCCAGTGGCGGGCCGCCCTGAGTTGGTGTCACTGCGGTTGCCGGTGGCTGCTGCGTCGAGGTGCCGGTTGCTGTCAGAGCGCCTGTGGCAGTTGGCTTCACTGTTAGCACTAGCCCTTGGGCGGTCATTTTTAACAGCGCAGCAGTGCCCGGTGCCAATGAGCTGCTACTGGCGACCTTTATCTTACCGCCGGCGGTTGCCAGTAATAATTCGTAGCGTGAGTTAGCGCTGCTGGCGACGGCGCTGTTAATGACGTTGTTGATTGTGCTGCTATTACCACGGGTAAGGGTCTTGTTGGTGACTGCTGCCGCGCTATTGTTCGATGGTCGCACAGCGGTGCTGGTTATGACTTTGGCACTGATTGCTGCGCCGTTGGCAGTGAGTGCCAAGCCCTTGGACAGCGCTGTGATCGGCAGCGCGCGCGGGGCTAAAATATCGGGTGGCAAGGCCATAGACTATCCTGCAGTTGCGGCGATTATTACCCGTTGTTGCGGGTAATAGCAACGGAACGGTTGATCGCCTGCACGGTGGCTGTCATATATTGGTTTGATGTATATAATAGCGGTTTTATGCTTGCGGTGCCCTGAGAATTATTGTCCCGATAACGGTTGGGCGCAGCGCGCACTTTTTAATAGCTCCGCTGATTGAGGTCGACAAGCCACCGTGAGTGTTCTTTTACAAACCGTAGATCTGTGTTGTGACCGCGATGAGCGGCCACTGGTGGTCGATTTAAATCTACAGGTCGAGACGGGCAATATCTATCAAATTGAAGGCCCCAATGGCAGCGGCAAGACTACTTTGCTGCGGGTGTTGTGTGGCCTGTCCTCGCGCTACCGAGGAGAGCTGCATTGGCGTGGCCAAGCGCTGCCAGGCAATCGCGCGCAGTTTCTATCGGAATTACTTTATATCGGTCACAGCTCTGGTGTTAAAGCGCTGTTAACGGTGCGGGAAAATTTGCGTTGGCACGCCCGGGCTATGGGGGGGGCTGGGACCGACAGTGAAGCTCAAATATTGGCGGCGATCGACCGTGTTGGTCTTTACGGCTATGAGGATGTGTCTTGTTTTACGCTCTCCGCCGGTCAGCAGCGCAGGGTCGGACTGGCTAGGCTGTTTATTGGTGAGATGGCACTGTGGATACTGGATGAGCCCTTTACCGCGATCGACCGGCAAGGGGTGGCGGAGCTAGAGGGTTGGGTTGAACAATTTGCCGCTGGCGGCGGTGCTGTGGTGTTGACCACTCACCATCAACTATCGATCACGCGTGTGGTACAGCCTGTTGCTCTGGGGGCTCGCTAGTGGCCGTGACGATATCCATGGGCGGCGCCTTTATGGCGACCCTGCGTAGAGACGTGTTGCTGGCCTGTCGCCGCTTGGGTGATGTTATCAGCCCGCTGGCTTTTTCCTTAATCGTTTGTTCGCTGTTTCCGATGAGTGTGGGTCCAGACCCGGGGCAACTGGCTTTAATGGCGCCGGGTATTTTATGGGTGGTGGCACTGTTGGCTTGCCTGCTGTCCAGCGACAGTCTGTTTCGGCAGGACTACGACGATGGCAGTCTCGAGCAAATGTTGCTCAGCCCAGTATCGCTGTATGTGCAGGTACTGGCAAAAACACTGGCCCACTGGCTGCTCACCGGTTTTCCACTGATGCTATTGTCGCCGCTATTGGCGTTGCTGCTGCAGCTACCTTCGCAAGCCGTGTGGGCATTGATGGCGAGTATGGCGCTGGGCAGTGGCACCTTAAGTTTGATCGGTGCGATCGGTGCCGGACTTACCGTTGGTTTGCGCAAGGGCGGCTTGTTATTGTCACTGATTATTTTGCCACTTTACATACCGGTGCTTATTTTTGGTGTTAGTGCAGTACAGTCAGCTGCCACCGGTTTTGATTATCAAGGGCAGCTTGCCATACTCGGCGCGCAGTTGGCACTGGCGATCACTCTAGCACCGCTAGCTATTGCCGCGGCGGTGCGTATTAGTGTCGACAATTAATAACTGCAATGAGTGCAGCTCAATGCGCTATTCAGTGATGCTGGCCACAGCTATTATCAGCATGGCAGTGACAGCCACTAACATGTTGACCACAGCGGCCAGTTGCGGCGCTCTGGGTTGATGGTATTGTGGTCTCGATGAGCTGTTTTTTTCATTGATAAGCTACGGTTTTTACGATGGATTTTAACGCTACGGGTACTAGCCGCTGGGGCCCAAGCGGTGTTTGATCTGGATCGAATATCGGTACTGCGATGTAAGTAGATTTGGCACTGGTCGCCCGGTCATATTCTTGTATAATGATCGCCGTTTAGGGTTGATGAACTGAGTCTTCGGAGATTGAGGTAGTGCAGCTAAAAGAATGGTTATTGAGTTGGTACCACCGGCTGGCATCGCCGCGCTGGTTTTACCATACCACTGAAAAATGGCTGCCCTGGCTGGCGGTTATTACCACTGGTATTTTAGTGGTGGGTGCAGTCTGGGGGCTTGCCTTCGCTCCGGTTGACTACAAACAGGGCAACAGTTACCGAATTATCTTTATTCACGTGCCGGCCTGTGCCATCGCCATGGCTGGCTATATGACCATGGCCACCGCCGCGGGTATTGGCCTCATTTGGAAAATAAAGCTGGCCGAGGTGATCATGAAGAGCTGCGCTCCGATTGGTGCTGGAGTCACCCTTATCGCCCTAGCCAGTGGCGCGCTGTGGGGCAAGCCGACCTGGGGCACGTATTGGGTTTGGGATGCACGGCTGACCTCTTTTTTGATTTTGTTCTTCTTGTATCTGGGCGTCATGGCCTTGTATGAGGCCTTTGAAGACAGTGATTCCGCCTATAAAGCCAGCGCGTTGCTGAGCCTGGTTGGGGTGGTCAATATCCCGATTATTTACTGGTCGGTGGTGTGGTGGAATAGTTTGCACCAGGGCGCTACCATCAAAATCACCGAAGAATCGACCATGCACTCGTCCATGATGCAGCCCTTTTTGTTAATGCTACTGGGGTTTTACTGTCTGTTTGCACTGCTGTTGTTATTACACAGCCGGGCAGAAATTCTAGTGCGGGAGCGCAATACTCAATGGGTTAAAGCGTTGGTGCTGGAGCGCAGCGCCAAAGCCTAGCGCTAAACGACAGTGTCACCGGCTCAATAGGCCATTACAGGATTTTGAAGCATGCAATTTGACAGTTTTTCAGCGCTGATGGCGATGGACGGACACGGTATCTTTGTCTGGCCGGCCTATGCTATTGGGGTCGTTGTACTGCTGGCGCTGGTTATCCATCCGCTGTTAAAACAGCGCCGTTTTTTTCGCGATTACGCGATGCGGTTAAAGCGTGAACAGCGCGCAGCGCAGCGCAGCGGCGAACACTCGCAGACTTAATACCATTATTATCAATGCATTTACTTCGGGGCACTTAGCGTGGCAATGAATCCTGCTCGAAAACAACGGCTTATTATCGTGCTGTTTATTGTCTTTGGCGCAGCGTTAGCGATCGGTCTGATCGCTTTTGCACTGCGTGGAAATATCAATTTGTTTTATCCCCCGGCTGATATCGCTGCGGGCAAGGCGCCCCAAGGTAAACAGATTCGCGCTGGCGGTATGGTGCTTGAAGGCAGTGTTAAGCGCGACCCCAATAGCTTGAGGACCGATTTTATCGTCACAGACTATAGCGCCAACGTAACAGTTGTTTATACCGGTATTTTGCCGGACCTCTTTGCCGAGGGTGAGGGTGTTGTTGCCACCGGTGTGCTCGATGCCAACGGCGTGTTTCAGGCCAGTGAGGTATTGGCAAAACACGATGAAACGTATATGCCGCCAGAAGTACAGGCGGCGCTTGATCAGGCCGAGGCCAGCAAGTATTAAACGGCGCTACTGCGCTGATAGCGGATCAGACCTTAGAGTCCGGTCCACGCGACAACTCACGAGACAGCCCCCCGGGGCACTATTGGACAGCCAATGATTCCAGAATACGGCCACTTCGCTCTAATTATCGCGCTCTCACTTGCCCTATTACAGTCGGTGGTGCCGCTGTGGGGGGCGATTAGAGGCAATCATTACCTTATGTCAATGGCGCGATCATTGGCACTGGGCCAGTTTTTGTTTATCGCTCTGTCCTTTGCGGCACTAGTCTATGCGTTTTTAACCGACGATTTCAGTGTCGCGCTGGCGGCCAATCACTCTAATACGCTGCTGCCGGTTATTTATAAGATCTGTGCGGTGTGGGGTAATCACGAGGGTTCGCTGTTGCTGTGGGTGCTGTTGCTGTCACTGTGGACCGTCGCGGTAGCGCTGTTTAGTCGCCAGCTGCCAGAGGACATGGTGGCACGGGTACTATCGGTCATGGGTATGATATCAGTGGGGTTTCTACTGTTCACCCTAGTGACCTCTAACCCCTTTTTACGTAACTTGCCGATTGCTCCCCTCGAGGGACAAGACCTTAATCCACTGTTGCAAGACTTTGGTATGATCATTCATCCGCCGATGTTGTACATGGGTTATGTTGGTTTTAGTGTTGCCTTCGCTTTTGCGATCGCCGCGTTGAGCAGTGGTCGTTTAGATACCGCCTGGGCCCGCTGGTCGCGCCCTTGGACCAATATCGCCTGGGCTTTTCTCACCGTCGGTATTGCTCTGGGTAGCTGGTGGGCTTATTACGAATTGGGCTGGGGCGGTTGGTGGTTTTGGGATCCGGTCGAAAATGCTTCGTTTATGCCTTGGTTGGTCGGTACAGCCTTAATTCACTCACTGGCGGCGACCGAAAAGCGTGGGGTGTTTAAGAGCTGGACGGTATTGTTGGCTATTTTCGCGTTTTCACTGAGCTTGCTGGGGACCTTTTTGGTTCGCTCCGGGGTCTTGACCTCGGTGCACTCCTTCGCCGCCGACCCCTCTCGCGGCATTTTCATATTGATGTTTCTAATTGTGGTTATCGGCGGTTCTTTGACGCTGTACGCACTGCGCGCACCGACGGTATCGAGCAACAGCCACTTTGCTTGGGTGTCTAGGGAGTTGTTGTTATTAATCAACAATCTGGTGCTGCTGGCGGCAACGCTAACGGTTCTGTTTGGCACCTTGTTTCCGTTGATTATGGACTCTTTGGGCTACGGCAAATACTCGGTGGGGCCACCGTACTTTAATGCTGTTTTTGTGCCACTGATGGCTATATTGGTCATATTTATGGGCATCGGCCCGAATACCAACTGGAAGCGAAACACGCTGGTCAGTCTGCGTTCCAAATTGCTGCAGGCAGCGGCGGTGAGTGTTTTTGCCGGCGTGCTGTTCCCGTTAATTTATTCAGAGACGTACAATATTGTGGCGGGTCTGGCGGTATGTTTTGCGGTATGGATTGTGGCCACTTTGGCGGTCGATATACGTGATAAAACC
>JBLHLU010000153.1:0-9252 GCA_047623385.1 Paraglaciecola psychrophila | reverse complement strand
TCGATTATATATCCAAACCCTTTCAGACTGATGAGGTGCTTGCTCGGGTTCGAAATCATATAAAAATACATCTATTAGAGGAGCAGCTCGCGCGCCGAAATTTGGAACTTGAGTTGGAGAATGTGCAAATTCTCAATGCGGTTAGCGACGGTATTATTGGTTTGGACAGTGACGGTTGTATCAGTATTTTGAATCCCTCGGCGGCGGCAATCACCGGCTGGCAAGCTTCTGAATGCATCAATAAGCCGCTGTCTTTGTTGTGTTTGTTTAATACTGATGAGCACCACAGCGTTGCCGAAGAACACACCATACCTTATCGCAGTTATCGATTGCGTCAATCATGCCATAGCGACATGGAACTTATTCGCTGCAAAGACGGTGAGCTCATTTCGGTATCAATAACGGCGACGCCGAGGCCTGAGGGGGGTGCGGTAGTGGTGCTGCGAGATATTAGCAGTTGGCTGGAGAGTGAGGAGAGTTTGCGGTATACCCGCGAAGAATTGGAGTTACAACGCCAGCATATGGCACATATGGAGCGGCTCAATACCAGTGGTGAAATGGCGGCTGGCATCGCCCATGAAGTGAATCAACCGCTGACCGCTATCGCCAACTATAGTGGTGTGGTTAGGCGACTGCTCGATGCCAAGCCAATAGACAAGTTGAAAATAGCTGAGCTGTTGGACAAACTCAGCAATCAGTCCAGGCGCGCATCTGATGTTATCCAGCGGCTGCGCAGCTATGTGAAAAAACCCAATGCCGGGCAGAACGCGATCGACATTAATGTACTGTTGCAAGATGTTATCGCGCTGGCCGAAGTCGATGCCCGTATTAACGATGTTGGTGTTCACTTTCAGGCCGAACATAACATACCGCCGGTTATAGTTGACGCTGTGCAAATACAGCAAGTTGCGCTTAATCTCATTCGCAATGCTATGGAATCAATGACGGATCAACACAGTCGACAGCAGGGCGTGTTAGTGAGTGCTCGCTATGACGATAACGTAGTTTTTGTCGAGGTTATGGATAGCGGTAATGGGGTTGAAGAAAAAAACAGAAGTGAGTTGTTCTCGCCATTTTTTACCACTAAGGTAGGCGGTATGGGAGTGGGTTTATCGATTTGCCAGTCAATAATTCATGCTCATGGCGGTAACATTGCCTATCGCAACAATGCCAGTGAAAGCGGGTCTACATTTTATTTTAGTCTGCCCTCTACCCGATTGCAGTGAGCCTGTTACATAAGTTGTTTTGTAGTCTTTGAGTCTTAGTTCAATCGTCAGTTCTACACGCCGAGGGATATAGCCCAGTCAAGCGGTTGGCGGAAGTTGGCTATTATCGCAGCCCGTTCAGTTTAGGAGTTGGGTTGTGCAGGCTGCTCCTGACCTGATGCGTTGGCTTGCTCACCTTGAATACGGTCGTACACTTCCTCGCGGTGAACACTCACTTCTTTGGGCGCTGCAATACCCAGTCTTACCTGGTTGCCGCTAATGCCCAGCACAGTGATTTTTACGTTGTCGCCAATAATCAATGTTTCTCCTAGGCGTCTCGATAGAACTAACATACTGCCATACCTCTTTTGGTAAATAGATTACCTATTATTAATAAATAATAGTAATAGAATGACACAGTAACGCGTTCTCCCGGGTCGAGGATATAGGTTTTAATACATAGCGATATAGTGGTTAATACCTATTAGGTAGGGTGCTAGATGCTCTTTTTCTCGTTCGGTACGGAGTCTCGGTCAAACACAATTAGTTGTGCGGGGGCCGCGCTAATCCTTAGCTCCTGGCCAATGGGATAGTCATTGTGGCTTGCAAATATCGCCTCGAGAACTGTACCACTGGATAGTGTTAGATGATAGTGAGTCGAGGCGCCTAAAAACACTTTTTTAGAGACGATCGCGGCGACAGTGCTATCGTTATTGAGCACAATGTCTTGGGGGCGCAACAAGATTTTTAGTGGCCTGTCGGTGGCCTTGAGGTGTGGCTGGCTGCTGTGTATTGGGCCCAGTTCTGAATTAACACTGTTGGCATCAATTACGGTGACAGCTAGCTCGGTGCCACGACCGATAAAATTGGCGACAAAGGCATTGTTAGGGTGGTGGTATAAGCGCTGGGGAGTATCCCACTGTTGCAGCGCACCCTGGTGCAAAAGCCCAATTTTGTCGCCAAAGGCGAAGGCCTCCTGCTGGTCGTGGGTTACCAATATGGCACTAGTACCGAGATCTTTTAATATATCTTTAACCTCGAGATTGAGCTGGCGGCGCAGCTCTACGTCGAGATTTGAGAATGGCTCATCAAGTAGTAGCAGTTTCGGTTGCGGTGCCAGTGCCCGCGCTAAGGCAACTCGCTGTTGTTGGCCACCAGACAGCTGCGCCGGATAGCGATCGCCGCAACCTTGTAGTTGGGTTAGTGATAGCATTCGGTCGACGTGCCGTGCCTGCTCGCTGCGCGGCTGTCGATGCAAGCCAAAGGCGATATTGTCGCGCACGCTGAGGTGAGGAAAAAGCGCGTAATCTTGAAACACCATACCGATCTGCCGTTGCTCAGGTGGCAGCATAGCGCTGCTGTTACTCAGCTGTTGGCCCGCTAGCGAAATACTGCCCTGCTGCAGCGCCTGAAAGCCGGCGATGGCACGCAGCGCGGTGGTCTTGCCACAGCCACTGGGGCCCAGCAGGCAGCAAATCTCTCCGGGCTCGACCGCAAAGCTGAGATCCTGCAGGACGGTTTGCTGGTCGTAATTACAGGCTATAGCATCTACTGTTAACACGGCCTAAAACTCATTTTGATGGCAGTTGCAGTTGTTGTTCTGATTGTCGTTGTGGTTAATAACATCGGCTCGACTGCCTTGCTCAAGCGTAGTTAAGTAACAGTTCAATCAGTGCTTTTTGGGCGTGCAGGCGATTTTCTGCTTCTTGCCAAATGACGGTGTCGTCGGCGTCCATCAGCTCAGCGCTAATCTCCTCGCCTCGGTGCGCAGGTAGGCAGTGCATATACAGTGCATCACTGGCGGCCTGGCCCAGCAGTTCAGCGTTCAGCTGATAGCCGGCAAACTGTTTCATACGCAGGGCTTGTTCTTGTTCCTGGCCCATCGAGGCCCATACGTCGGTGACCAGCAGATCAGCATCCCTAGCGGCCTCGGCGGGGCTGCGAACGACACTGACTCGTCCGCTATTGGCTGCGACTAACTCGGCGTTGGGTTCGAAGCCAGCGGGGCAGGCAATACGGAGCTCAAAATCAAACTGGCTGGCGGCATTAATATACGATTGGCACATATTGTTGCCGTCGCCTATCCAACTGACAACTTTACCTTGAATACTGCCGCGCTGTTCCACATAAGTCTGCACATCGGCCAGCAGTTGACAGGGGTGGAAGTCGTTGGTCAGAGCATTGATCACCGGTACGCTCGAATAGGCGGCGAAGCGCTCGATAATCTCGTGTTCGTGGGTGCGAACCATGAGGATGTCGACCATTGATGACAGTACCCGGGCGCTGTCTTCAACGGGCTCGCCGCGGCCCAATTGGGTGTCACGAGAAGACAAAAACAGCGAGCTACCTCCGAGCTGAACCATGCCGGTCTCGAAGGACACTCGAGTACGGGTTGATGACTTCTCAAAAATCATGCCCAGAACTTTGTTTTTGAAAGGTTCGCCGTGGCCGCCTTGACGTAATTGCGCTTTCATAGCAATGGCGCGATCAATTAAGTTGCGCAGCTCGGTTGGGGTTAAATCCATAAGGCTTAAAAAGTGTTTTGCGGACATGTGCAGGTGTCATACTCAGTAGTTGATAATAGTATTGCTGTTGTGTTGTTCTATAACCGTGCTCTACTAGCGATGTAAATGGGTTCTGCTTTCTAACGCTTCAGCTCAGTGCTAAAGATTAGGGCTGCAGGTAGTAGAGCTGTTAGCTATTTTTTTGAGCTGACTAATCCTTGGGCTCAAAAGCATTAATAATTTCGCTGAGGGTGGTCAGCAAATGCTGAGCTTGCTGCTGATCAATAATAAGTGGTGGCAGTAGTCGCACCACATTGCCGGCGGCAACATTGATTAACAAACCCTGGTCTCGGGCTAGGCCGACCAATTCTGTACAGGGCCGGCTCAACTCTATTCCAATCATTAAACCCTTGCCGCGAATGTCGGTTACCCAGTTATTGCCGCTCAGCGATTCTTTAAAGCCCTGCAGTAAAAAGTTGCCAATAGTGCTGGCGTTATCACACAGCCTATCCTCGACAATAGTATCGACCACCACTTGGGCTGCGGCACAGACCAGTGGATTACCACCATAGGTGGAGCCGTGATTGCCGGGCCCAAACACTGCGGCCGCTTCGGCCCTAGCCAGACAGGCGCCTATGGGTACGCCATTGCCGAGCCCTTTGGCAGTGGTGACGACATCGGGATAAATTCCCTCTAGCAAATAAGAAAAATATGCGCCGGTGCGACCGTTACCCGTTTGCACTTCATCTAACATCATTAGCCAGTGCTGCTGATCACACAGCTGTCGCAACGAAGTCATAAAACCCTCGGGCAATACATTGACGCCAGCCTCACCCTGTATCGGCTCGAGCAATACCGCCACCACATTGGCGTTGTTTTTGGCGATACTTTCCAGTGCGGCAATATCGCCGTAAGGCGCGCGAACAAAGCCCCCCAGCAATGGCTCGAATCCGGCTTGTATTTTTCGGTTACCTGAGGCGGTGAGTGTGGCCATGGTCCGGCCGTGAAAGGCATTTTCCATGACCACAATCTGCGGTTGTGTTATGCCTTTATTGTGGCCATACAAACGAGCAATTTTGATAGCCGCTTCGTTGGCCTCGGCGCCGGAATTACCAAAAAACACATTGTCCATGCCCGATACTTTGCACAGTGAAGCTGATAGCTGTTGCTGACGTTCTATACCGTATAAGTTAGAGGTGTGAATTAGCGCGCCGGCTTGCTGGCAGATCGCCTCAGTAACCGCAGGGTGTGAGTGCCCCAAGGTGTTGACAGCAATACCACTAAGCGCGTCGAGATAGCGATTGCCAGTCTTGTCATATAAATAGACGCCCTCACCCCGGGTAAAACTCACCGCTGGTTGGCCGTAGGTATTCATCAGTGTTGGCACTGTCATTGCTGTTATCCCTTGTAGTGCGCTCCGTTAGCACTGCTGCTGATAAAGTCGATAGTCGGGCAGTGTCTAAAACGCAAAAAGGCAGCTAGAGCTGCCTGATGTGTTGTGATCATATCCTGCCAATAGCGCTTTGGCAACACTAGCGCGGTGCTTTGTGTGTAGCTGCACCAGCGAACTCGTCGGTGTTAGTCCGAGTGCTTTTATCGCAGTCACTAGCGCGCTCTATGCCCACTCAAATTTTGTGGATGTGTTGCTATAGGGCAGGCAGCAACGCCCACATTGCTGAAATTTGCAACAAGCGCTTGCCCCGGAAGAATTATTGTCGGATCATGGCCGCAATAGCAGAAAATAACGGTATAATTGTCAATCTGATAGTGCCGGTGGTCGTGAGCGGCAACGGGTAGGTATAAACACTATCGCGAGTCATCATTAAAAGGGTAGTTCGATGGATATAATGGAAACGATTAAAGATCAAATTGAAAGCAATGCGATCATCTTATATATGAAAGGCTCCCCCAATCAGCCGCAGTGTGGTTTTTCAGCCCGCACCGTGCAGTCGGTAATGTCTTGCGGTGAGCGCTTTGCCTTTGTCGATATCTTGTCGAATCCCGAGATTCGTCAAAATCTACCGGTGAGTTAGTAGGCGGTTGCGATATTGTCTGCGAGATGTTTGACAAGGGCGAGTTGCAAACACTTATCAAAGACGCTGCACCCGCTGTTGAAGAAGGTGAAGACGGCGAATAAAGCTGCACCTTATATAAGCCTTGCCCTGCGGCAAAAGCGATTTGCAATATCCAATTCGAGCACCGTATTACCAGTGTTATCGCCAGCGGCTAATAGTTTTTGGCTATAGCGCGGATTACTAAATAGCGCTGGGATTGCAGGGCGCGACATTGTATGATCTGTGCCCGCAGTTACGCTCTTGAGCCGCAATAAACCGCTTGTTAGCGCCTGCAGGTTTCGAAACTGTTAACAGTTGGGGCAATAGCCTTAGCAAAAAAAGTTACTCTTTAACTTACTAATTATGTGGAGACTCACCAGAATGAGTGTACTCGTCGGCAAACCCGCACCGGACTTTACCTGCAATGCTGTTTTAGGCAATGGGGATATTGTCGAAGACTTTAATCTTACCGCTACTATCAAAGGTAAAATTGGCCTGGTGTTTTTCTACCCGCTTGATTTTACCTTTGTCTGTCCTTCAGAGTTGCTGGCTGTTGATCATCGTATGGATCAATTCAAAGCCCTCGGTGTGGAAGTCATTGGGGTTTCTATCGACTCGCACTTTACCCACAACGCCTGGCGCAATACCCCAATCAACGACGGTGGTATCGGTCAAGTCGGTTACACTCTGGCCGCAGATATTAATCACAATATTTGTCGCGCCTACGATGTTGAGTCAGAAGGCGGTATGGCCTTCCGCGGTGCTTTTATTATCGATGGCAACGGTATTGTACGTTCGCAGACAGTCAATGATTTGCCGTTGGGTCGTAATTTTGACGAGTTTATTCGAGTGATCGAAGCGCTTCAGTTCCACGAAGAGCACGGTGAAGTTTGTCCCGCTGGTTGGACTAAAGGCGACAGCGGCATGACAGCTTCTCCCGATGGTGTGGCAGCGTACTTGTCGGAGAATGCTGACAAGCTCTAAGGTATCAATAGAGTGCGATAAAAAGGGACTGATTTATCAGTCCTTTTTTTTTGTCTCAAGGCACTAATTAATACGGCACACTTGTGTAGCTATCACTTGCTGTTAGATCTGCTAGTCCCGCTACCGTTGAACTTTATTGAGTAATGAGGCGGTCGGCGGCATAAACAATAGGTCTTTCACCGCTGGGGCTGTTAGCAGTCATAATGTTTGTCTGCCGAATGAGCTGCAACATACTCTAGCCGGTTAGGTCGGCTTGAAACTGCGGTCCATGCAGAGGGCAGGTTTGTACTAATTTAGTTGCCACTATTTATAAAACGCTATTTCGAGTACAACAACTACTGTTATTGTACTGTCTTTTAAGTCTTACACTCATTATAGGAAGTTACATGTCAATCGCCAAAACTCTTGAAGAGCGCAGTTCTACCCGAGCCTTTTTAGATAAACCCGTAGATAAAGAAACGCTAAACGCTATTTTTAATCACGCACAATTAGCTGCCTCCAACTGCAATGTTCAGCCTTGGCAGACGTGTGTGGTGTCAGGGGAAAGCAAAGACAAGCTAAAAGAAAAACTTATGGCTAGTTTGATGTCTGGTGCTAAACCCAACCCAGATTTCAATTGGGCCACCAAGTATCAGGGTGTGCATCGTGAGCGTCAGTTCGGCTCAGCCAATGCACTTTATACTAGCCTAGGTGTCGCCAGAGAAGACAAAGAAGCCCGGCAGGTAGCAATGATGCGCAATTGGCAGTTTTTTGATGCGCCACATGTTGTATTTTTCACTATGGACAAATACCTAGATATCATGGGGGCGGTAGATTTAGGTATTTACGCGCAATCCTTAGCCTTGCTGCTAAACGAAAAAGGTATTGCTAACTGTATGCAAGGTGCATTGGGTCAATTTCCTGATCCCATTAAAGAAGTATTACAGTTACCGGAAGAGCGCGGTATATTATTCGGTATGTCTTTTGGTTATGCCGACGACAGTGCTGATGCTAACAAAACTCGAACTGACCGAGCAGATATTGATACGGCTGTTAATTTTTACGATTAAGCTATCACCTGTTAGCTATGTGGAGGTCTTCGCTTCCACATAGACTTTCCTCCACTTGTACTAACACACCATCACTACAAGATTTTGATTGAGTTCAAAATTGCAAAATTCATTAGAGCATAATGTTTAATTAGGCACAGAGCGCGAGTGGTTAACGTTTGTTTTCTTGTTTGCCTACTAGTCTTTTGGTTACGTCAATCTCGCGAATAAAAACGCGCAGCGCTAAATTTTCAATTTAAATATCAGCTCCCGCAGTCGTCCGCGACGCCGTGAGAAGCCATTTTTTAGGGCATTACAGAGAGGCTTATCACCAGCTGATCAGATTGAATAACTAGGCCAGCTGACCAGCACTGGGTGACTAGTATCGACTGACTAGTACTAAAGTTGTGTGTCTGTTAGGTAGCTATTGCTTGGCCTATAGTCGCCACAGTCGCCATCGCAGGTCCGGTTGCAACTACTGGCGACAGTGCGCGGTCTATTGGCGGTGGCTGTATGACTAAATGAGTAAGATAATTACTACCATAGCTTTCATGCGGCTGCCACTGTGACTGTAGTGCCTCGTCAGTGCGTAACGAAAACGCTATGGGCCTCACAGTCTGGCAGATTGTAGTCTCCAGTATAGAAAGTTATTAGTGTTGCGGTTTAAGCTGGTGGTTACCTCGAGTTGGACGCTAGTATGGGCAGTTGAAAGGCCGGCGTCTGGTTTGCGCGGTGTTCACCCCGTCGATGGTTGCAAGCCGAGTTGAATAGCGCCGGCTATCGATAAGGGTCAGCTACAGCGGCCATCCACCCAAGTTCTTCCACTTGTTGACGATCACACAAAACAGCTCAGCGGTTTTGTTGGTATCGTAGCTAGCGCTATGCGCCTGCGCATTGTCAAAGTCTATACCGGCACTGAGGCAGGCTTTGGCTAACACGGTCTGACCGAAGGCTAGCCCCGACAGGGTCGCAGTATCAAACACCGAAAACGGATGAAAGGGGTTGCGCTTAATTTGGCAGCGCTCGATTGCCGCCATCACAAAAGCGTGATCGAAATGAGCGTTGTGGCCTACTAGAACTGCGCGGTTGCAGTCGTGTACTTTTACCTGTTTGCGAATGGCTTGCAGCAAATCTGGGAAGGCAATCTCTTCTGGCAGCGCTTCTCTAAATGGGTTGTGCGGGTCTATACCGGTAAACTCAAGCGCAGCGGGCTCCAAATTAGACCCGGCAAAGGGTTCTATAATAAATTCGTAACTCTTGCCGGCACAGAGATTGCCGTCGTCGTCCATAGTAATAGTGGTGGCGGCAATTTCCAGTAGTGCGTCGGTCTGGCTATTGAAGCCACCGGTTTCTACATCGATTACTACCGGCAGAAAGCCGCGAAAGCGCGCTGAGAGGGGGTGCTTGTCTTGCTCTTCTTCTTCGATCACAGGGTGTCCTCAGTGTGGGCAACAGCCCACTGCAGTGTTTCGCCGGC
>JBLHLU010000152.1:0-9279 GCA_047623385.1 Paraglaciecola psychrophila | reverse complement strand
GCTATCCTCAGTTAGGTTATCGTCTATCAGGCAGGAACTGCTTACCATCGTAGTCACTGTGAGCTTTCCGGTCTTTCCACCGAGCAGTGGTGGCCAAAATAGAATTTATCGCCTTTATCGAGAGGTGGCAAAGCAGGCGAACGTGACGCTGGTGACGCTGTGCGATGCCGGACAGGAAGCCATCGACCGCGAAATAGCGCCGGGCCTGTGGGAACGGCGCGTGCCCAAATCTAAAGTCCATCAGCGTCTTGAGGGGCAAATTGGTGGGCAGTTGGGCGCCTCCGTAGGTGATCTAGTTGCCATGAAGCATATCGAAGAGACCGGCGAC
The DNA here is from genome assembly GCA_047623385.1 of Paraglaciecola psychrophila. Classification (GTDB taxonomy): domain Bacteria; phylum Pseudomonadota; class Gammaproteobacteria; order Pseudomonadales; family Dasaniaceae; genus Oceanicoccus. The sequence continues at coordinate 8,951 of JBLHLU010000152.1, read as the reverse complement.
TACCTGCGAGCGCTGCGCGAAGAGACCGAATTTGCAGACATCGTCATCGCCTCCCACCATTATTTGTACCCCGCTATTCGCTACGTTTATCGAGGCCCTTTGGTTTACGAGGCGCACAATGTAGAGGCCGATATGAAGCGCGCGGTGCTGCAGCCCGGAGCCGATGCAGACATTGACGCGCGCGCCGCAGCCGACCAGTGGCTCGCCTATAATCAATCGGTAGAGCAGGCTTGTGCGCAAGACGCAGTACTTATTACCACCTGTAGTAGCGGCGATGTCGATCGGTTCAAGCAGCTTTACCGGCTCGACGATAAAAAGTTTGCCATTGTGCCCAACGGCGTCGATCTCGATAGTGTCGCATACGCAACCCCGGCGCTGCGGGCCCGTTACCAGCACCGCCAGGGACTCGGTGCTGTGCCCATTGCCTTTTTCATGGGCAGTTGGCACGGACCTAATATTGAGGCTGTTCAGTCGATTATGGCATTGGCAAAAAGTTGTCCGCAGTGGCAGTTTTGGGTAATGGGTAGTGTCTGTGACTATTATAAAAAGCATAAAAAGGACCAAATAACGGCCGGCCACAATGTTGTTTTTCTAGGTATGTTGGCTGAATCTGAAAAAGCGGTTGTATTGGCGAGCGTTGATCTGGCGTTAAATCCGATGTCTTCCGGTTCTGGTAGCAACCTGAAAATGATGGAGTACGCAGCCGCGGGTTTGCCGATGCTTAGTACCCCCTTCGGTAATCGGGGGCTATGTTACCAAGATGGGGTGAGTGTGACGTTGCGAGAACACGACAAATTTGCCGAATACCTCAATAGCGAGAGCTGGCATAATCGACACGATCCGTTAGTTTCGGGCCGGTCTTCGCTGCCGCAGTCAGTTAGGGGCTCAGTTAAGGCGTCAGCTAAGGGCACAGACAAAGACTCAGGGCAGGGTCCGGAGCTTGCAGGGCAAATAGCTTCTGCCTACCAGTTAACACGCTCAACATACCAGTGGCCGGGGCTTGGCGCTGATTACGCTGGCCGTTTAAAGGCACTCTTCCCCTAATGCACTTGTGTATGCAAACTTTGCCTCTATCCCGGCAAATTGACTAGCACTTAATTGCTATTGGTCTATAATCCATGTGTTTGTAGGTTTATTTATACCGGCTGGCTGGGATGTCGGTTGTCGTCATCTATGTACTTTGGCCATATAGTTATATGCGCTCAACAAAGAGCGCAAACTACAAGGGCAGCTAATGTTGGTGTGCAGTGGCTAGGTTAGTAGACAATAATAAGCGCAACAGGTTTTTCTCGGAAATCAGGTCTCACTTAAGTGGAACAAGGTATTTCTAAGTGAAATATATGATTTATGTCACAAGTTGATGAATTGATAGCATAATTTAGTTAAAAGGTTTGACAGTTTGTGATTGCAGTGGTCAAAATAAGATAGTCAAGACAAATACTGAGCTTGACTTGACAGTTGTTAAATACCTACATAAACTACTTTCTGTTATTGCCTGCGTTTGTAAAAACTACAGAGCCTGTAAGGGAGCTGGCGGGGAGTTCAACAGACTATAGATCTATAGTTTAAATTGTATTTTCGTAAACGGAATGGGTGCCATGTACAGTATCCGGTCCAAATAATTTTTTTTAGGAGCAACACTTCATGGCGAGTCAGGCGAATATTGATTTAGCACAACAATTATACGTTTCGTATTACGGGCGTCCAGGCGATCAAGGCGGTATTGATTTTTGGGCAGATAAATTTGAACTATCAGACAATATCGACGATGCATTAGCTGCGTTTGGTGCCGGCGATGAATTTGCTGCTGGAATTGGATCTTCAGCGGATTCAACAATACTTGTCACTGCTTTATACCAGCAAATTTTCGGTCGCGATCCCGATGCTGAAGGTTTGGCATTTTATGTTGACGGTCTTGCTGATGGCACCTTCAGCGCTGCATCAGCTGCTTTAAACATCGCTAATGGCGCTGCTGTTGGCGGTACTGATGCAACGGTTTTGGCCAACAAAATAGCGGTTGCTAATACTTACACTGCTAGTGTTACAGCTAATGACGCACCTTATGCAGCGGCACAAATCGCTGAAGCCCAGAGCATATTGGCCGCTGTTGATGCCACGGCTGCTTCTGTCACCACGGGTAATGCCGCGGCTGAAGCCGAAGTTACTGGCAATGCTCTTGAAGTGTTGGTTACTGCTGCTGTCGATGCTGCTTATGCAGACACTTTTGTTCAAATCAGTGCAACTGCAACTGCTGGCGAGAAAGCAACCGCTGATGCATTGAAATTGACTACTGCTGAAGATGCGATTGCTGCCGGTTCAACGCAAACCGTGATTGATGCTGAACTAGCTGTGCTACTAGCTGCAGATGCTGCTGAGCTCGCTGCTGCTGTTCAGGCTGCAACTCTAGTTAGACTCGATGATTTAGGTGCTGCTTACGATGCAGAAGATGCATATTTAGAAGCTAATACTGTCGATACGTCTACACCGTTAGATGGCATTGGTGACGGTACCGGTGCTGAATTAGCCGCTAACGTTACAACCGATGATGCTTTGGCAGAAGCTGCAACACTAGTTGTTGACGGTTTGATTGATGTTGCTGACGTTGCAGCTGACACTTCGTATGATCCAAATGACTACGCAGGTGCGGTAGCTGGCGTGCAGGCTGCAATCCTTGTCGATGTGACAAGTGGTTTGGCTGCTAACGTAGTAGCTAAGCAAACTGCCCAAGGCGTGGCACAGGCTTCAGTTGATGCTATTGATGGCTTACAAGCTGCAATTGATGATGTTAATGCTGCTGATGCCGTAAGAGTAATTACTGCTGCTGCTTTAGATGTTGCGACTGCAGCTGAATCTACAGCGGCTGGGGAATGGGCTGCTATTGCTGCTATCCAAACTGATGTTGATGGAGAGCTCTTTTTCAATGGTGTTCTTTCAGTAGATTACAGCAATGCTATGGGCATTATGTCTGAGGATTTTGCAATAGTTCTTACTGAAAGCGAAGGTGGTGTTGCTGTATTACGCGCTGCTGCAGATGTTGCTGAAGATCCTACTGATGCTGTCCAAGTCGCATTTGTTGAAGCTTTACTGTCACACGTTACAGTTTCTACTTTAATTACTGCATACAATGCGGCGCAAGATGCTGATGTTGCTGATGTGGTTGCTGACGCCGCAGTAACTGATGCACTCGATGCTTTGGCTGCTGTTGTTCCAACTGATACCACCGATACTGATGCCGCGGACGCTCTAGCCACTGCAATTGATAATACTGCAACTGCTCAGGGTCTTGTTGATGCGCTAGCTGCAGCTGCAACGGCCGAAGTAGCCGCTTACGCTACAGCTGCTGCAACACAGGCTATTGACGATGGTTTAACCGCTTTAGAGGCTACTATTTCTGCCGCTCAAAGCGCTTTCCCTACTGCTGGTCAAGAATTGAACGAAGCATGGGATGCTACCGAAGCTGGAAATGAGGATCTAGCAGACGTATTTTTCTACGATGAGGAACAAATTACTTCTGTAGGTGCTATAGAGTTAACTGCATTTGCTACTGAAGATAACGACACTATCTACATCGGTACAGGCTTTACAGCGAATGCTGGCGCGGTTGCCACTGATGGCGATGACTCAGTACTTGAGTACTTCATCTCAGAAGTTACTGATCCTTCGACTCTCGTTAGCGATACTACCATTACGTTTGAAACCTCAGTGTTCGGTTCAAGCGCGATCAATCCAGAAGTTAACGAAATCACGTTAACGGGTGTTGCTGCTGCTGATGTAACCATCGCTGATGGCTTCGTTACTTTCGCGTAAGTCTTAGAAAAAGGCTAATACTTGTTTCGATAAGTTATTAGCCTTGAACTTTGATGTAAAAGCCTGAAGAAAAGTAAAAAACCTCGATCCAGAAATGGACCGGGGTTTTTTATTATCTGGAATTTGATAATGATCACGGTAATGACAGTGTAATGAAGGGCGCAGTAAAGCTTCTCTTGTCTACGTTTAAAACGTATTCACTTGATGCATTACACGGCCAAGGCTGAAATATAACAACCAAGTGCGCTAGTCTGGTTTTTGATAAGTATCAATAGCGACGTATACCTTATTAACGGCTGATTGTAGTTTGTGTTCTATGGCAACTGCTAGTAGTGAAGCTTCAGCTGTTGCTCACCCTCTCCCCACTTCACCAATGCTGGCTTTAATAGCAAAAAAAGTCACGCAAGCACCGCCGAGACCCTAAAAACAACATCGCTGCTGTCGGCAGTCACTTGATAGGCACGATGGTTTTTTCACTGATAAGGTACCCCAAGTGAGTAAAAGACGGGTTACGGTCGTTCAGCGGCGGAGCCATTGGACCACGATTACAATCAATTATTGGCCGATACCTGGTGGCATGCTGGCTGTTAGCAGCGCTACCGTGACAGTATGGCTACCAACAGCAACCCCACCAAGCGAGCCCAGCGCAAAGCACAGTTCTCCAGTGTTTTAGTCAAGGTTAGGTATCCATTATCGGCGCCGGCCACTTTGCTATAACGAGCATAGCGCAGCCCTCGCTGATAGTCCGGTCCGTAAGCAATAAATGCCATGGCATCAGTATCGCCGTCGACCAGCGATGCACTGGCTCACCCGGTAATACTATAGGCTCGATGTTTTTAACGGCAATAGACTGTTTCATGGCTAATGTAAGCGGTAGAACTGGCACCGATGTTGTCTGTTAGGCGTTACCCAAGAGGTAGGGCAAACGTTGCTAACCAGCGATAAAGAAAAGGTAGAGCGTGGAAGTGACAAATTTCGAATGATAAAAACCAAAGTGGGTAGTGCTGCGCCGACAACCGTCCTTAGTTGTCGCCGCAGACCGGTGCGATTACAAGCCAGAAATAGCTTTCACTTCTAAGTAGTCACTAAAGCCATGCTCGCCCCATTCGCGGCCATTACCAGACTGCTTGAAACCACCAAAGGGAGTGTTCTGGTCGCCAGACTTACCGTTAATATTGATGTTACCGGCGCGGATACGACGAGCAACATAATTGATCTGCTCGACGTCGTCGCCCTGTATATAACCGGCTAGGCCGTAGGGCGTATCGTTGGCAATCGCAATCGCCTCATCAACGGTGTTGTAAGGTAAAATGGTCAGAACCGGACCAAAGATTTCTTCTCTGGCGATGGTCATGGTGTTGTTAACATCGGCAAAGATAGTTGGTTTAACAAAATAGCCAGCGTCGATACCCTCTGGCTTGCCGGTACCGCCGGTGACTAACGTGGCGCCCTCATCGATACCCTTTTGAATCAAACCCTGAATCTTGTTAAATTGCACTTCGCTAACCACCGGGCCCATAGTGGTACCTTCGGCGGTGGGATCACCGACAACGACCTTCGCTGCGACGTTAGCGGCAACCGCGGCTACCTGATCCATCTTGGCGGCGGGTACTAGCAGCCGTGAAGGTGCATTACAGGACTGGCCAGTGTTGGTGAACATGGTCATTACACTGCGGGCTACGGCAGCTTCTACGTCGACATCGTCCAACATAATGTTGGCAGACTTGCCGCCGAGTTCCTGGGTAACACGCTTGACCGAAGGAGCCGCGTTTTGTGCTACTAATGTGCCAGCGCGGGTTGAACCGGTAAAAGACATCATGTCGATATCGGGGTGCGAAGACATCGCTGTACCTACACCGGGTCCGTCACCGTTAATCATGTTATAAACACCAGCGGGTACCCCAGCTTCATGCATGATTTTAGAGAAGATATAGGCCGACAAGGGCGCTACTTCAGAAGGCTTAAGAATCATGGTGCAGCCCGTTGCAATCGCCGGAGCGACTTTGCAAGCGATTTGGTTGAGTGGCCAGTTCCAAGGTGTGATCAAACCACAGACACCAATAGGCTCTTTAACCACTTGGCTGTTGCCCATGGTCTCTTCAAATTGGTAGTCTTTTAAAACATTAAGTGCGGTTTTAAAGTGGCCAAAACCTGAGCCTACCTGAGCGGTGGCAGACAGCTGGCTGGGCGCTCCCATCTCTTCGGTAACCGCCGCGGCTAAGTCATTCCAATTGTTCTGGTAGGCAGCAATGATCGCCTCTAGCAGGGCAATACGGTCTTCCCGGCTCGCTTGTCCAAAGCTGACGAAGGCGGTGCGAGCCGCAGCAACAGCATTATCAACATCAGCGCCGCTACCAATAGAAATGTGGGCGCAAACGCTTTCGTTGGCGGGGTTAATAACATCGAGTGATGTTGTCTCGACTGGATTGACCCACTCGCCGTTGATATAAAATTGGTTGTATTCACGCATGATGGTTGTCTCTTTTTTGTTTGATAAAGGTTCGCAATGAGAAAATAACAGTTTAACGCCTGCTGATATACCGCTAATTCTCAGTATCGATTAAAATTACGACCGATAGAATATCAGAGCCGCCGCAGGAATAAAACCGGTGAATGTTGCCGCCGCCATTGACGGCTACTATGCGCTATTTGTAAGATGGCGGCACATAGCGTGGAATACTCTGCCAAGGCCATTGAGCGTTGATGACGCTTCAGTAATAGTACCGCTCAACAGCGCTATTATGGCCCTGCAGTAGTACATTCAATAAGCCCAGCCAATTGGCTGTTAAAGGGTCAACACCAGCCGATTTACTCTGAGCACTGGGAATGTGAGCCGTTAGTGTCTACACTGCCTTATAGGCGGCGCTACCAACGATAGCTAGCCAGTGAACCTGTGCTTAGTTTTTAACAACAAAAAAGAAGCAGATTATGAAAAAAGGACCTACTCTCCAAGATGCCTATCTCAATGCCCTGCGCAAAGAGAAAATCCCCGTAGCCATCTTTATGGTTAATGGTATCAAGCTTCAGGGTACTATCGAAAGTTTTGATCAATTTGTGATCATGTTAAAAAATGTCAATACCCAAGTGGTTTATAAGCATGCTATATCGACGGTTATGCCCAGTCGCAATGTGCGTTTACCACCGTCCGAAGCCGAAGCCGACGAATAATCAACATCTATAGGCACTAATGGCAGCGCGTTAGAATGGCTGCCGGTTAGGTCTTTTTCCTAGATGTTTTCTCACTACCGGGTTATCACCCGAGCTGTGTGGCGTAGCCTGCACGGTGTCTCTGCGCTAGTTCCCTTTTACCCCTTTTACTCCGTTGTTCTATTGGCAGTGCCCGCTAGTGGTAATTTCTTTGTTGCGCGCTTTGTGAGGGACTAACGCTGTACTAATTCACTAGCAAGCTTACAGCGTTTTGCCGCTAAAAAGGTGGTTGTCCACTGCTCGTAGTGGTATCGATGCCGCGCTATTAAATCGCCCAGAAAACGGGTTAAAATGCACTAATGATTGCTCTCAATTGGCCGTTGATATCTGTTTTTAGCTTCGCGCTGGCGCCTATCCGAAGGGGATTTAAAAGTAAGTCTTGCTCACTTTATGCGCTCGATACGGAGGCATTGTTGCACTGTTATTTACGCCCCGCGATGGCCGCTTATCGAGGCTGTTATACGCTGTTGTCACGAGCCTAGTGTCTACAGCAAACAAAAGGGCTGATGATTTGCGCTAGGGTCGATTGAAGTGGAGACTATCGCCGCGCCAGCGGGTAATATGAACAAAACCCATACCATAAATGGCTCTGTTCATCAGAGTGAGTGGCGCAATGGATCAAGTCCTTTTTGACCGCATCAGTGAGACCGTAGAACAGTGTATTGCTGATAAGACACTGTCATTGCCGATGTTACCCAAGGTCACTACCCAGGTCATAAGTTTGGTGAACGACCCAGCGTCCGATGTCGGTGAGCTCACCCGGCTTATTCAAAACGATCCAGCTCTGGCCGGTCATGTGATGCGCATCGCCAACTCCGCCGCCTATAGTCCCAATGTGCAAATGACGTCGCTGCAGCAAGCGATTGCCCGTCTGGGTATGCAAAATATTGCTGAAATTGCGATGGTGGCGACCATGGGGCCTAAAATGTTTTCTGTGCTAGGTTACGAGTCGGTGGTTAAAGATATCTGGCAGTCGTCACTAGCCATAGCGATATGGGCCAAAGAGATTGCTCGCATCGGTAGGCGCAATGTTGAATCTACCTTTTTGTGTGGACTGTTATTTCAAATAGGGCGCCCCGTCGTATTGCAAACGGTGTTGGCCCAAGGCGATGCGGCGATGGACCTGGCAACGCTACAAAGCCTAATGGCTAAATACCAAACCCGGGTCGGCGGTGAACTGGCCAGACACTGGCAACTACCGGTGGCGGTGAGCCAGACGATTACCGGTATTGAGGCCACAGGTTCGGTAGCGGGGGTGCAAGACATTGTCGATTCGATTAAGGCCGCGCGAGTATTTGCACCTATAACACTGGCCGACAGGCTCTACGATGGAGCGGTGCTGAGTGCTGACCCAGCGGTGGTCGAGGTGAATCTTTACAGTGATGATGTCGACAAGTTGTTGCGTAAGGCCGACTCGATCCACGATACGCTGGGAGTGCTGTCGCTGTGAGTAGTGAGTTGGCCGAGACACATTACGATATTATTGTTATTGGCAGTGGCCCAGCCGGACAAAAAGCGGCGGTGCAGGCGGCTAAAGCGGATAAGCATGTTGCCATGGTCGAGATTGACAAGGTACTTGGCGGCGCCTGTGTGCACCACGGCACTATTCCCAGCAAAACTCTTCGGGAAAATGCGCTGCGTATTGGCAACCTACGTAAGCACGCCGATCTCTTCTCCTTTTCGCTGCGCTCCGATATGGAGATGGCCACGCTAATAGAAAATATGCACAGCGTTATCAGCGCTCACGACGGCTATATCGACAAACAAATTACCCGCAATGAGATTGTTCGTTTGCACGGTCGGGCCAGTTTTATCGATAGTCATACTATGGAGCTGTTAAAGCCCGGTGGTGAGCGCTGCCGCCTTAAAGGCGATTATATTATTATTGCCTCGGGTTCGGTGCCTCGGGAGGTCGATGTTATTGAAGTCGATCACGA
>JBLHLU010000151.1:0-9371 GCA_047623385.1 Paraglaciecola psychrophila | reverse complement strand
CTACCATTGATGTTATTGATATACCTGTTAACCACTGCTACCGATCGACCATTAGCTGGGTGGTACAGAGCGTTCATTGATTGGGCCTAACATCGCTTAGACCTCGCCCAGGTTTTTTCGAAAAGATCGCTAGTCCAAAAGCATTCTCGCTGCGTATACTGTTAGGATATAAATTATTCGAGCAGCTAACACCATGGACACAAGTCCTAAGCATATTATTGTCATCGGCGGCAACGGCGGCATCGGTCAAGCCATGGTAGACGAACTTCTGCACTACTTCCCTGCGGCTATCATTCACAGCACCCACTGTCGAAATGATGTTGCTCGCCAACACGAACGGATCAACTGGCATCAATTAGACATCCGCGATACAGAACAGATTGAGGCATGGTCAAGTACCTTTACTCAGGTAGACTGGATCATCAACTGCGCGGGTTATTTACACGGTGACATGGGTGGGCCAGAAAAAAGTATTAGTGCAGTAGAGGCCGACTTTTTAATTGAGAATATCAAGGTTAATACACTACCGACCCTCGCGCTTGCCAAACACTTCAAAAGGGCTTTGAGAAAAAGCGCTGCGCCGATACTGGCAACCGTCTCTGCCCGGGTGGGGAGTATTAGCGACAACAAACTCGGGGGCTGGTACAGTTATCGCATATCTAAAGCGGCTCTGAATATGGCACTAAAAACACTGAGTATTGAGTGGCAGCACAGCCATCCTCGTGGCTGTGTTGCCGCCCTTCACCCTGGCACCAACGATACGCATCTCTCACAGCCCTTCCAGGCTAATGTCCCGCCAGAGCGACTTTTTAAACCGTCGTATACAGCGTCGAAGTTCGTTGCACTATTAGCACAGCTCGAACCCAAGCAAACAGGCAATTTTTGGGCCTGGGACGGAACGAAAATCCCCTGGTAAACACACTAAGGAATCTCTATGAAATCATTATTAACGTTACTGCCGCTATCATTGCTACTGTTTGCTGCAAACAGTTTTGGCAACTGCACACCGCTGCTCGACTTCGAGGCTAAAAAACTGCGCTCCGGTGAGAACGTGGATTTTTGCAATAGCTACAAAGACAAGGTATTGCTGGTTGTCAACACCGCCAGTCATTGCGGCTATACACCGCAGTTCAAGTCTTTAGAAGCGCTATACAGCAAATATCGTAAGCAGGGTTTAGAGGTTGTTGGTTTTCCTTCGAACGACTTTTTCCAGGCAGCCAGCAGCGAGTCAAAAACGGCAGAGGTTTGTTACATCAACTATGGCGTCACCTTCACCATGGTATCTCCCAGCGTTGTTCGAGGTAGCGATGCCAATCCGTTTTTTACCCAACTGGCAGCCAAGACAGGCAGTGCTCCAGGTTGGAATTTCAACAAATACCTGATCGACCGCGATGGCAACACCGTCAAACATTATAACTCTGACGAAAAGCCGATGGGCAGCACATTGGAACAAGATATAGTGAAATCTTTGCAGAGGTAGATAAAAATTGTCGACTAGAAGACCGCCGCAATACAAACAATTTAAAGTCACTATCTAAATATTGCTGGCAGCCCAAAGTTCACTCGTTGCTAAGCGCAGCTGGATACTATACGGGCATGGATAACTACGTTAACCGCTGTTCATTGACCAGCAATAGCGCAACTGACAATGTCTTGAACTGACACTCAAAAAGCGCTGAAATACCAAGCGCTTTTCGTTGTTACACGGTAAGATGAAAGCATCAGTGGATTGCAATAATGCCACTACAAAGAGGTGGAAAATGAGTAGTCGCTTGGATATAAAAACCTGTTTGTCGGTTTTTAACCACGTACTAAGCCGTGGCGAAAAAAACGACGATAACTATGTATTTCAGGGACTCACTGCCTGGTCAGACTTTGATGGCTATAACTGTTTTTTAAGTCACAACAATGTCACGTTGACTATGATGTTCCATGGAAAATATCACCTTGATTATCCCAGCCGTGATGAGCTGAACGTCTTTGAAGACAAGATCAACGTATTTTCTCAAAAAAATGACATCTAATCCTAGTCAGTCCAGCACTGCTGCGAGAAAGGCGATAAATGTCGCCAATAGTCCGCAGCAAGTAAGTGTTAACTAGCTCAGCAGCCATCAAAAAAACTCGGTAATTCACTGACTTTTTTATCTATTGCTCTAACAGTTCGGTATTACCCACTGAATCATAGCTGATTATTTCCCACAAACACCGCTTTCTTTGTTTGCGAGCAATGAAACCGATGGATCCCAAATTCTACCCCAAATGCTGCCTAGCTGACTTAAATCAGGACGTTCACTGTACTTTTCAATATTACTCGCGACAATGCCAGCACCGGTTTGCTTGCCGACGATAAAATTGAAGACATAACTACACTCGGCGCCCATCCGCAAATCAGACAATACAATATTCTCGCCCTTTCTTTTAACCGAGTAAAAACCTTTGGTAAACCACTGAAGCCGCTGCACACCCCACTCGTCTTTAATAGTGGCAAGCAAAGAATCTGAGGACTCATAAGCCTCTAGACTCACATCAGCTACTGAATCAAAGATCGATACATAACCCTCGTAGTAGCGGCCCTCTGACATCACCAAAAATCGCCAAAGAAAAGTGGTTAATGGCGCAGCCGTACTTAAATAATGGGTGGCTGTTATCTTTTTTTCCTCTAGCGCCTTAGCGACTTTGTCGTCTACATACAATTGCGCCGCCAGAGACCAACACAAATAAAGACTACTAAAGCCTAAAGCACAACCGCTTATTTTTGCCGCAGAGGCACGATTGGCACGAGGCAATAAAACAGCCACAAACGCCAACAACAGTGGCAAGGTATACAGTGGGTCGATAATAAATAAATTGGCAACCGCAAAGGGGTGCTCCGTTAGCGGCCACAACAGCTGAGTACCATAAACGGTGAAACTGTCTAACAACCCGTGAGTCGATAAACACAGAAAGACCAAAAAAAACCAACGCACTCTGTAAGCCATGGTACTTTTATGGCGCAACATTATTAACCATGCAATAAGCGGGCTTATTAACAATTGCATCAATATTGAATGACTAAATCCTCGGTGGTAAGTAAAAGCCTCTACTTCGCCTTGGTAAGGCAAAAATACATCTAGATCTGGCAAAGTGCCTAAAATAGCACCGTAAATAGCAGCCTTTCGGCCTACCTTGCTCCCTAACACCGCATACCCGACGGTACCGCCCAAAACTAGCTGTGTTAACGAATCCATACTTTCCTTATATATTTAAGCATTATTGATTAGCTACTATCATCGTGACTGTAGTTACTAGCGTCGTGATTGTAGTTACTAGCGTCGTGACTGTAACTGCTAAACTGCGCATTGTATTCATCACCTAATTACAGCAATTTAAGCAGCTGATGCCACATCATAACCGCAGCCTTCAACAATTGATATTCTCTCAAACTATGCACAATCGGTAATATTAATTTTTACGCTATTGCACGATTACCCCCGGGTAGAAATAAGCTCACACTAGTATTAGCAGGAAAAAAACACCCGAGTATTTCATCTTTAACGTGCTGAAAATAACAGAAGGCCCGCTCTTTATGGTGTACCGGTGCCGTGCAACAGCGCCGAGTGATCACTGCAGCAATACACCCGAACCAGCGATCATACTGATAACACTTTGATAACCCGCTAATGCCCCGCATATCTCATTGCACAGTCGGTTCTACTGATTGAATTACCCACAGCTATAGTGTGGGGTTCTACCCAGTTCCCCAACCGATGATGACAACAATCGATCAGGTTTTTCCGGACCTAGTCTTCTACCTTAAACTCTGGCGAAGTTGTTTCAAACGGAGTGAGCTTATCGACGGTCAGTCGATAGTTGCCGCTGTGTTTTATACGATAAGTGCCGCTAGCGACGGTAGCCGGTACGGCCCAACTTAGCTGTGCAATTAAGCCATCGTCATGTTCTTTCCAACGAATGATAGTTGACCAAGCCATATCGGTTAACACAGTTTGCCAACGATTATTTTCTTTGCGCTCAATACCTGCGACGCTATCGGCTTGGCTATAGCCAGTAGAAGGATTAGCCGACCAAAATTCAACCGTTACCGTGTCGGTTTTTTTAACCACTATTTTATCAAGAGAAACAATATCACCAAAGGCTTTTCCGGCGGGTATGGTATCCACTGTATCGGCGAAAGGGTCGGCACTTGGCGCCTTACCACGCCAGTCATCGTATGCCGGCCCAACCAGTTCAATACTTGAATCGTCGAGAGACTTAGCTAAGCCGGTTAATGTTTGTATATAGGCAGGCAAGGTCCATTTTCCATGCACTGTATGGCCACCTTCGTACTGCTGCGTGCTGTATTCTTCTGGGGTAGTGATATAGCCGGCATAACCATTTGAATAACCGGCTATCACTAAGTGTTTTGCCCAGGGTCCCAGTGCCGCGCTTACTGCCTCACGAATACGACGGGCCGACATAGTTGTGATTTCCGCTGGTAAGGCAACAATGGCCAAAGAACCTAATCGGGCAATACTAACAGAACGAATTTGTGATTGAAGCGGTACCTCTCCAGAGCCTGTTTCAAACAGGATCGCTTTCGGAGACTGACAATCTTTCACCGCTTGAGTCCAGCCCTGCGCGCCCGTAACCAGCCCGATGATAGTATCTAACCACCACTTTTGCTCTGTCATGCCCTCACTAAACAAAAAGTGGCCACCGCCGTCTTCAGTAGAACCCGCTGCGAATGAATAACCGTAGGCGGAGGGACAGGTTACTTGTTGCCCCGCTCCGGTAAATTGATCGCTGACGGTGAGGTTCGACATATCGATATAAAGCTGGCGACTCTCAATAGGTCCGGCGATCACCTCGTTAGCCCCGCGGAACAGTGTTAGAGCGGTATCTAATTGACGCTGACCAATAATTTGAGTGGAGGCGATATCGCTGTGCCCGGGCCCAGTATTATCTAAATTCAGATTTGGCGTCACATCACCAGGGGTTGATTGTGCAAAGGCCGCAATAAAGTTTTCAGCAAGTAACTCTTTACCCGAGTCAGACGCCTGTTGTTCCCAAGTAAGTGACGCATAACCTTTGTGATCGCCTGAAATAAGTTTGTTGTTAAAGGTCATCGACGTTGGATGCACCGCAAACCAATTAATTGATCCCAGTGCGTTAGCTGCACCCTGAAGTCGCAGCAATGTCATATTTAGGTCCATAGCCTCTTTATAATTGGCGCGCTCACTATCAGGGTTAGCATTATAGGCCTTCATTGATCGGTTGGCCCCAGCGCCAACAACATCACCGCTATTAATCAACACAGTAGCGGGCTGTAAACTATCATGGGCAATGTTAATCGATTCAGTGATACCGCTGACGATGCGCTCAAAATGGGTTGGGTTTAACTGCCCGGCAACTCCCGCTGCCATACGAATATGGCTATATCCGTCCGGTCCTGAATGCGTATGGGTGGCCGACAAAATGACATTGCCTTTGTTATAAAGCTCACCATAACGACGCTCTAGACGATCCAATACTGCTAGAAAAATATGATGTTCAATATTTCCGACATCTACACTGGCGAACAGCAAACGGTTTTTTGTGGTCGGGTCGACAAAGATAAACGCCCGCGATTTTAACCGGGTGTGTATACCCTCAGTGTTTTGCCCGGGTCTGGAATACCCCCACATCGGTGCACCCAGTGCCGGCCCAGTTACATCAGCCATTCCGGTGCCTATTAAATACTGGGGCAGCTCGCTATTGCTGGTATCCACTAAAACCGTATTACTCATGTATCCGTTGCTCTCAGCACCGGCGGCGGAGACGCTAAGAACAAAAAATAATAGCTGTATAGTGATGCGCATGGGTCTGAAAAACATAATGAATCTCATTTCTATAGTTAGCGATGCAACTAAAAAGTTGAGCGGAACTATGCGGCAACAAAGTGTCGCTGGCAAGGTTAGGCCCCAAAATGATTACGCGGGCAAAGCACATGGTCAGCAAAACGGTTAGCAGAAGGCATAACAGGGATTTAGACGATTGACGAGTGAGTCGATTGTTGCTGAGTGGTCGATTGAGTTGGGTAGTCGGTTACTGGCAACCACTGACAAAAGGTCACCACCGAACAAATAAAGTCATCCGGTATTGGCTGCAGTAGGTCGCCCGACTGTGCTCTCTCAGTTGTAGTACCGCCCCTTACCCGGTGCGATGAAGGCAGGCATTAATGTTAGAGAAGGCCTTATTGCGACGTCTATGCGAGTAGTGGTGATGTAATAATGGTATGGCAGTGGTGTAGCAGTGGTGTGGCAGTGGTGTGGCAGTGGTGTAGTAGTTAGCGTCTTATCTATAAATTTTCGTTCCGATGCTGGGTCTAGTGGTCGCACCAACCAGCACCTTAATCACTCCAACTTTGATATCTCCCGAGGCCAAATTTCTTCATAATCTTGTCATTAACACTGCACCGAAATTCAGTCATTAATTTTTGATTTTTTGCCAGTTGAAGCGATAGCCCGTGCAACAACTGCTGGGGGCCATCGGGGCCGTCGACCTCTGGCATAGCGTTATGCAAAGCACTCCAGTACTGCTCTGGCTTAATCCCGCTGTTTGAGGCAAAACGTTTTGAAACACTATCCCCCATACTCGCTCCTTCGACTTCTTCCAATATAAACTGATAGGCAATTTCGCCGCTAGTCAGCTTTCCAGCCACCACCTCAGCAAAATGGTCTGTCACTAGGTCAATACCGTCTTTATCAATGAGGGTTTCAACCTGCGATTTTTTTTGAAACAGTTTGAACACTAGTTCTCCTTATTGAGTCACTTTTAAAGACTTTGTGCCCCGCCAGTGAGCATTTTCTGCAGATGCTTGCAGGCCACTAAAAGCTATTGGAGCATTATTGTGTGACGTTTAATCGTAGCTTGCCTGCCAGCTACGTTATCCACTCCCATTTTCCTTCAATCATTTTTAACAACAGGGAAATCAACTTAGCGAAATACAACGGCTATATCACCATTGGCACTGTGCTTACATTACCCACCGCTTAGCTAACACCCTAATGGATGTTGTAGCTGGGAGATCAGCGGCATAATAAGCCTTAGCAACACTGTGGTTCTATAATCGCAACCGTTTATACATGCCCAGCCCAAACAATAGGGTGTCGCAAAAATCACGATATTATAGCGCGACATGCAGTCTCGTTCCGATCACCCAAACGGGTGATATTTATCGGTTTTATTGATACTGCAGACTTGCAGCGCCGCTAGTGGCAAGCTAATTCTTATCGACTGTAAACGTACTGCGCTCAAGCTTAACAACTCCACTACAGGCTCCTGTTGGCGACCACGGCAACCCGTATTGCCACTTAAAACAGTGCTGTGATGTATTTCGCGATTACCTTAATTGCTGTCACTGAAACACAGCTATGAACAAGCCCAAAGCCACTACTAGTGAAACCAGAGACACATGGCTATCTTGCGAAGGGGCACCAGCACAATAACGGTTCATCTAAAGGTTCGAGCTAGAACGGGGTGTTATCAGCCTAGGTGGCTGGCTTGGGACGTCTCGGTGTGGCCATTATGATTGGCTGAAGCGAGAGCGGTCGGCTGGGAGATACTTGAGCCTTATTGGTTTAGTAGTCAGCGTGTTGCGCGCTTAATGCAGTAAACGGGCCTAATTGCATATTTCACAGCTGTCACATACAGGGCGCCACGTATAAAACGTTTGCTGGACTCGGGCGAAAGCCTAAGCTCAGGCGCCGCCGCATCAAAAGGGATCGATAAGCTGTGGGTAATGGATATCACATATTTGAAAGTAAAGAATCAATGAAATGACTTGTTGGCACTGATGGACTAACACGCCAACATATTATTGGTCGGAGTTCCCATATTCAAAGAACAGCTACGCTTAGCAAGAGGTCTTTAGCAACGGCAATCAAAAAAAGTCTTACCCTAGCTAAAAACAGAGCTGTCAAATACTGAGGGAAAATCAGCGCTAGGTGCAGGGACTCGCTAACGCGCGCCCCAGCTCGAAGGGTTATTTACCGTGAAGTAGTCCCGCAATAGTTTGTTTGCTTTGATACGGTCGCAGCGTGACCATCCCCAAGGACAACTATATGCAGTATGATCTCCAGTCGGTGAGCTCTACTTCGACAGGGTGTAAGGGCTATCAGAGCCCCTTCTGCTGGGCAGCTGGGGCGGTAGAGGGTGTTTTCTATGACTTGCCGCTTAAGATTGCAGCCTCGAAGCCAGTGATTTCCCACAACATCAGATGATGTGTGCGGGGCACCCATAAGCTTTTCTGACAGAAAACTTTATCCAACGGCGCGTTTGTTAACGCTAATGGAGCACTTTATCTCTATTTTAATGTAGTCAGACCTAGACCTAATGTGTATGCAGATAACATGTCAGGGCTGCGGTCGACTCAAACAGCCGCCTCTCCCTAGGGGTTATGTAATTGCGGATCGTCATGGTAACTGAAGATAAATTCTGATTAAGCAGTCACGCCGTTATTAACAGTGATAGCGCTGAAGCCTGCTTGCTTAAGACCCATTAGTAAGATCCAAGTTGGTGCCTAACTGGCAGCGAACTTGAGCCCAGTGAAACAATGGGTGAAGCGCTGTTTGGTGAATGCCGACAGGAAATTGGGCTACGTAACGCACACACTAAATATAGGTGTTTTTCAGCTGACACCATGCTGGCAGTTCAGCAACATCATATTAATAAGCGCTTGGCGTTAAGTGGTCATGTGACCAATGCCAAGTTCTAATTTATGCAATAACGCACACCGCTCAAAACATCAAGCGCTTTGCTTTTTTTGACGCTGTGTTTAGCCTTAGGCATTAGGAGAACAATGAAAGATCCGAAATATTTCAATGAACTTTGCGAAGACAAATTTCCTGGACTACTGGGTATCAAGATGACTCAAGTAGCTGCCACAGAGGTTCGGGCAGAAATGAAAGTCACTAAATCACATTTAGCACCCAATGGCTATTTGCATGCGGGTAGTGTGGTTTCTCTAGCCGATACTTCATGTGGTAATGGATGTATTGCAAACTTGCCTCAAGGTGCGTCAGGTTTTACCACCATCGAACTTAAGTCCAACCACTTGGGAACAGTATATGATGGGGTTATTGAATGTATCACAACACCTATACACAAGGGCCGTACCACCCAAGTCTGGGATGCAACTGTTTGCAGCAAAGAAACGGGTAAAAAAATCGCGGTATTTCGTTGTACACAAATGGTACTGTATCCTGAATAAAATGCCTGACAACACCCATCAGTCAGCAGTCAGCAGTCAGCAGTCAAAATATTCGGCCCTTCGTCGCTACGGTTTTCCCTCAGGTGTTAGCAACGTTAGCTTTTTCAGACATGATTTAAAGGGATAACCTGCAAGGGATTTAAAA
>JBLHLU010000150.1:0-9400 GCA_047623385.1 Paraglaciecola psychrophila | reverse complement strand
CTCTAAAAACCAGTGAGCGGTTTGCGTGGTCAGTACGAAAACCCAATCTAACTGTAGGCTCCTGGCGCGTTGTTCCAGCGCCGCCAACATGCGTTCGCCGCGGTCTTCGCCACGGTAATCGGGGTCGGTGGCAACACAGGCTATTTCACCACAACGGGCATCGGGATAGGGGTACAGCGCAGCGCAGCCAATAATCATGCCCTCAAGCTCCATCACCGTAAAGTGATCGATCTCAGTCTCGAGTAGCTCTCGCGAACGTTTTAACAACAGGCCCTGTGCTTCCAACGGGGTGATTAATTCGATAATGCCGCCTACATCTTCGATCTTGGCCGTGCGCAACTGTTCGCTGTGATCTTTGGCGATCAGGGTACCGGCACCGCGGCGGCTAAACAACTCCTGCAGCAAGTCGCCATCGCTGTGATAACTAACACAGTGGCAACGCGGCACGCCACCACTGCCACTTTTGACGATAGCCCGCAGTTCTTGTTTAGTGGCGGTATCTGTAGCGGTCACTAGCAATTGCGTGGCGGTGCTAATATCGCAGCTTGATATGCGCGCTCCCGCCTCGTTCAACAGGCCGCTATTGTTTGACAGCACGATTAGTTTGTCGGCACTCAGGGCGATAGCGGTTTGCGTGGCAATATCTTCCAGCGATAGATTAAACACTTCACCGGTGGTGGAGTAACCGGTCGGTGACAGCAGCACAATGGCATCTTGGGCTAATTGCCTAGCAATACCCTCGCTGTCGATGCGCCTGACAATACCGGTATGTTGGTAGTCGACACCGTCGCGCACCCCCATCGGTTTGGCCACCACGAAATTGCCAGAGCAGACCCGAATGTGAGCGCCGTGCATGGGTGAATTGGGCAGCCCCATAGTCAACAGGGCCTCTATTTGTGCGCGCAGAGAGCCGGCGGCATCTTTAACACATTCCAGCGCGAGGTCGTCGGTAATGCGAATGTCGTCGGCAAAGCGGCTGGT
The DNA here is from genome assembly GCA_047623385.1 of Paraglaciecola psychrophila. Taxonomy (GTDB): domain Bacteria; phylum Pseudomonadota; class Gammaproteobacteria; order Pseudomonadales; family Dasaniaceae; genus Oceanicoccus. The sequence goes on along the minus strand of JBLHLU010000150.1, from coordinate 8,419 downwards.
GACCCCTCGCAATTGCGCCCGCTGTTCAATTTGCGGCCGGGCACCGTGAACCAGCACCAGTTTGACGCCAAGGCTGTTGAGCAGGGCAATATCGTGAATAATATTGGCAAAATTGGGATCCGCCACCGCCTCGCCACCGAACATCAGCACGAAGGTTTTGCCCCGATGTGCGTTGATATAGGGAGCCGAGTTGCGAAACCATTTTACATAGTCGGTATTATCGTCGGTCATAAGTCGCTGTGTCGTCGCTGGCAAGCCGCTCGGGGCCGCCGGTGAATAGGCTTATTTACAGCGACCATTGTGCGCATTAATGGTCCGCAGGGCAAGCGGCTTTGCCGCTGAAAAAATGACAGTTTATCGTAGTTGCGCCAGTGTTAGAGCGCTCCCTGGCCAGCCCCCGGGCGGGTTGGCGCCACTGCGGCCAGGGTGCTAAGCTGAGCGCTTTGAACAATTTAAGGAGCGCGTAGTGACATCACATCAGCTGGTACGGGTAGAGGTTAGTGGCCATCGCGGGGAGTTGATTTTGGATCGGCCGCAACAAAAAAACGCCCTTACCGGGCCGCTAGTGCAACAACTGTTACTAGGGCTAAATCGCTTGATTGCGGAGGATAATTGTCACGTTATTGTTATTCGTGGTGAGGGCGGAGCATTCTGTGCCGGTGTCGATGTAAAAGCGTTTTTTGCCGAGGAAAAACCGGCCTGGGTGGCCAGCTTCGCCGACGACTGGCTAGCGTTTCACGCCGCGCTGTACTGCTGTCCCAAGCCGGTAGTGGGTGCGCTGCAGCGCTTTGCCATTGCCGGTGGTTCGGCGCTGGCGTTCTCCTGCGATTTTTTGGTGGTTGGCAAGAGCGCCTTTATTCACGTGGCTGAGGTGGAGCTGGGTATGGCGGCACCGATTAATGTGGCCTGGCTGGCACTTAAACACTCGATGGCCAAAGCGCTGCAATGGGTGGTGTTGGGAGAACGTCACTACGGCGAGGAGTTGGTGCAGCTGGGGCTGGCTAGTCGCTGTGTTGAAGACCACGAGGTACTGGATCAGGCCCGGGCCATGGCTGATCGTCTGGCGGGTTTTAAACCCGCCGCGGTGCAAGGTTTAAAGTGCGCAGTAGCCGCCGGTTATGCCCTCGACCGCGAGCCGGCGGCCTTTAGCGCACTAGTGGCGCGGATAAAAGCGGCGCAGGCTTAGAGCTAGCTATCTAGCAATAAAAGCTTAGAGACAAAAATGACGAATAAACTTTTGCAATAGGTCGACCGCCGGCTGCACCTGATTTAGCGCCATATACTCATCGGGTTGGTGGGCTTGGTCGATCGAGCCGGGTCCCATTACGATAGTTTCCCAGCCCAGCTGCTGTAATAGCGGTCCCTCGGTGGCATAGGCTACTGAGCCGGCGCTGTAACCGGTGAGCTGCTGTGCCACTTTCACGATTTCTGAATCTGCCGGCTGTTCGAAGGGGGCCAGCGTGTTGATCAGTGAGCGCAAACTGATATTCACTTGCAGGTGCTGGGCCAGAGGTTGCAGGCGGCTGGCAATTTCTCGCTGCAGGTCGGCGTTGTCCATACCCGGCAGGGCCCTCAGGTCAAAGTGCAATTCACATTGGCCGCAGATGCGATTGGGGTTGTCGCCGCCGTGGATACAGCCCAAATTAAGAGTCGGTACTGCAACCTCGAAGGCGCTATTGTTATAGCGCTGTTGTAGCTCGCCGCGAAAGGCCAGTAAATCAGTCATTACCACTTGCATGGCCTCTAAGGCATTATTGCCCAGCAGCGGATTAGAGGAGTGACCGGAGCGGCCCTGCACTGTTATCGCCTCCATCATCATGCCTTTGTGCATGCGGATTGGTTTTAACTCGGTGGGTTCGCCAATAATGGCATAGCGCGCCCGGGGTGCGCCCTGTGCTGCTAGCGCCCGGGCACCGTCCATCGAACTCTCCTCGTCGGCGGTGGCCAGAATAATAAGCGGCTGTTGTAACGGTTGGTCTAAAAAGGCTTTTGCCGCCTCGATGGCTATCGGAAAAAAGCCTTTCATATCGGTTGAGCCCAGACCGTATAAACGGTTGTCGCGCTCGCTCAGGCCCAGCGGGTTCGACTGCCACAATGACTCGTTAAACGGCACGGTATCGGTGTGCCCTGATAATACTAATCCGCCGGGGCCAGTGCCGAGGGTAGCGATGAGGTTGGCTTTGTCCTTTTTACCCGCTAGCGGCAATACCTCGCAGCTAAAACCCAGTGTGCTGAGCCAGCCTGCCAGCTTGTCGATCACCCGGCGATTGCCGGTGTCCCACTGCGCCGAAGTTGAGCTTACCGAGATCTCGCTGAGCAATTCGTTCATCATTGTCAACAGGGGGGGCACAGTCTGAGTCATGGTAGCTGCTCGTAGCAAAGGGAATTGCTCAGGCTAGCATTTTTGCGCCGCTAGTGGATAGGGCGGTCGGTCGATTATCTAGGGCTGATGAGCGTGCGCCGCGCAATCTAGGTTGCCAGTTGGTCGACAACAGCGGGCAGTTTTCAGCCAAGCTCATTTTGCCGGGTTTGTTTGCCCTGCTCTTCGTTAATGTAAACAACAGCAACGGTGGCGCTCTCTGCACGCCCCGATCATCAGCGTAGCTGATCGGTGGCGAGATATCGGCATTGGTATCCATTGGCGTAATAAAGCATACCAGCGCCACCTATGCGGTGGTTTTTGCCCCAGCCGGTGGGTCTTCAGCGGCGAAATACTCCATGGTTAAGGCCGCTTTAAATACCGCCTGCGGCTACCTGCGCATAATGTTTAATCTCGCCGCAGAATATCCGCTCGCCAAATGCTTCTTTGAAAGAACCGAGCGAGATAGGTTTACTGCTGCTGAGATCACTGCGCCGTGCCACTATTGTCCAAGGCAGAGTCGCCCCACTATTTGATGTTCAAAAAACAAGTCAGCTTCGATCAACAGCGCAGCCACTTTTACCAGCTCCAGATGGTTGCCGATAGTGCTTAAAGGCTGAGCACGCGGCGCAAAAAGTTGTGGTTTTGCTGGATAAAATCCACCGAAATTTCAGCATCGGGGGCGATTCTTTCGAAGGCGTGAGGTGCCTGTGGCACGGTATCCATATGGCAACTTACCTGCGCTGCGGTCAGCCCGCTCGCATAGCGACAATTTTCTTGGTAGAACAAGTCGATATCGCCGATGCCTATCCAGGCCGCGGGCAGTCCCGCTAGCTGTTCTCTGCGAGCGGGCACCGCATATTGCGGCAGTTCTGTGGCACCGGCGGGCTGGTCGAGATACCAGCTCCAGCCGGCCCGGTTGCTTTTATTGTTCCAAATGCGATGATTGATGGCATCTAAATCCGGCCTAGCTGCCGTGCGATCGTCCAGCATAGGATAAAATAGCGCTTGTGCTATTGGCTGCACACCACCCTCGTCGAACACGCGCTGGACCAAGCTGGCAGCGAGCCCAGCACCGGCACTATTGCCCGACACTACGATGCGAGTGGGATCTATGCCCCAGGCCGGCGCTTGGTATTGAAACCAACGCCAAGCTTCGAAACAGTCGTCCAAAGCGGCGGGAAAGGGATGTTTAGGTGCCAGTCGATAGTCTACCGACACCACCACCAGATTGAGTTCTTTGGCATATTGAACGCAATATTTTTCGTCCATTTTAGCGGCACCAGTAATGAACCCACCGCCGTGAATCCACAGCAGACCAGCCCCGGATGGGGTGCCCTCGGGAGTATAGATTCGCAGGCTTGCCGCGCCCAGTGTTCGCTGGCTAATTTGCACACTCGTAGTGCGAGGCGGAGGTATAAGTTTGGATAAAAAATTCAAACTTTTCAGAAAAAGTCGGTTGTGAAAGGGCATTGACGGAATACGAGCAAATGCGCTGCGAAGTTGCGGGTGAATATCTTCAATTTTCATAGTGAGAGTTGCCCCATCGTTGAACGTTATCGGACGAATTGGAATAATTATTGGTCAATATCATCGGTTAAATAGCCGCTAAATGCTATGCCTTTGGTGCAATGGTGGCTGCCATGGTAACTGCCGTGCTGGTGGGCAAAATAGTGAGACAAGTCGTGAGCTCGCTGAGCGATAACGTTCACTTTTAAAAAGTTGCTGTCGATGGGTTCTTTGTTGCCAAATTCGATATCAGTGTCTCTGCACACATAGCCCTCATATATAGCCCTCATACATAGCCCCCCGAAATTGTTCTCGACAGATTTTTTCGCAGTCTGACCTTAAAAAAACTTGTTATTGTGCTGCCAGCATTTTGCGGCCTTTAACTATGTCTGCAGTAGAGAAAACGTTTGTTGCCGCGCAGTCGATGGCACCGCTTAAGCACTGTATTTGATGGCGCTGCGCTATTACCGTAGCAAACAGCTATCTGCGCTGGGTTTAGTTGTTAGCGGCAACTGCAGCAAGTTTAGCTGACTAAAGTTTTGGGCAGCATTTAGCGGCTAAATAATGGTGTTATAAGTGTCGACTTCCGCAGGCTATAAGCTCATGTTTTTGTCTTGATGGGGGTGTTTAAGGGCAGTGTCTAAAGACGGTGTCTAAGGTGTTGCCTTGTGGCGTTGCCTTGTGGCGTTGCCTTGTGGCGTTGTCTAGTGGCGTTGTGTGGTGGTATTGTCACCGGTCTAGGCTATAATTTTTGACTAGTGCAATTTAACTGCTTTCACAAAGTACAACAGCCGAGTACTGCGCCGTGCCCGGTGCCCAACAAGAAACGTTTACGGGCGGTTTTTGATGCCCCGGTCTAGCCCTATTTTTACCCATTAATGCCACCGGTCGGTGCGATAAACTAAGGACTCAATGAATGTCATCCTCCAAAGAGGTGTTCACTCTCGAGCAAATCATTCGCCAGATTGACAGCACTCAGCACTGGCAGACGACTAATATCAGCTATGCTTTTGTCGATGATGTTGCCAATACTGATTTCAGTCCCGCCGAGGACAATAGTCAGTACTCAGGTTTTAGCTCTGAGCAGCGACTGGCGACGATTTTATCGCTGGAATTGTGGTCTGATCTGGCGCCACTAACGTTTACTCAGGCGCCCCAGCAAGTGGCCCAGATAAGACTGGTCAACTACAGCGATCCAGCACAGGCTTATGCCTTTTATCCGACCGCTGGGGATGTGGCGATCAACCCCGCATCGATCAGTAATTTACAACTCGGTTTTGGTGAGTACGGGTTGTCGACCCTGATTCACGAATTGGGACACGCGTTGGGTTTAAGTCATCCCGGCGCCTACAATGCCGGCGCCGATGGCTCGGCGCCTAGTTATCGAGACGGAGCAGAATACGAACAGGACACGATGCAGTATTCGATCATGTCCTATTTTCCCGCCTCTGCCACCGGTGCCTACCACGAATACCAGGAACCTTCGACACCGCTGCTACACGATGTCGCCACTATTCAATCTATTTACGGGGCTAACAATACTACCCGCACCGGCGATACTGTCTATGGTTTTAATAGCACCGCTGACCGCTCGGTGTTTAACTTTGCTATTAATAGTAAACCGGTGGTGACCATTTGGGATGCCGCGGGTAACGACACCCTTGACCTGTCTGGTTTTGCCAGCAACTCCCGAATTGATTTAAACGATGGCGGTTTCAGTGATACCGCCGGCCTTACTTTTAATGTCTCGATTGCCTTTAATGCGATGATAGAGAACGCCGTCGGTGGCTCTGGCAACGACACCCTGACTGGCCAGGAATTGAATAATAATCTGTTCGGCGGTGATGGCAATGATCGTTTCACTGGCGCTGCCGGCGACGATACCCTTATTGGCGGTGGCGGCCAGGATACCGCAGTATTTTCTGGCGCCCGGGGCGACTACCAAATTGTCGAACTTGGCAGCGAGCAGTATCGTGTTAGCGGTAGCGATGGCCGCGACCTGCTCAGTGGTATTGAGTTTTTGCAGTTCGGTACCGCAGCACCGATGTCGATGGTTGAGGCGTTGTCTGCTGCTGAGCCAGCAGCAGATGCCGGCGATTTACCTGATGAGGCAACGGTAGTCATCCTACCCACGCGCATTCAACAATCGGTTGGCGCCGATGGTGACAGTGCAGATTATTTTACTTTTACCGCTACTACTACCGCTACTACTACCGCTACTACTACCGCTACTGTGACCGCCAGTCTCACCGATTTAAGCGCTGATATAAACCTGCTGTTATACGATGAAGATCTCAATGTCATTGCTGCGCCGGCACTTACCGGTAGCGCCGACGAGACTATCGAAATTAGCACTACCGCGGGTCAACGCTACACCCTTGCGGTAATACCCTTTGAGGGCGCTAGCTCCGACTATATATTGACTATCGACAGCGCTACGGTTGTCGAACCTGAACCTGAACCTGAACCTGAACCCGAACCTGATGCCAGCGATGTACTGTTTGGTGACACCTTATTGAGCCTACCGGGATCGATATCACAGTCGGTGGGTGGCGCCGCTGATCCAGAGGATTATTACCAGCTTACCGTGGCCAGCGATGGTGTATTAGTTGCTGAACTCTTCGGACTTAGCAAAGACATCGATCTGTATCTTTTTGCTGCCAATGGCGAGATAGAAGCCTCTTCACTAACATTGGGTACCGGTGCTGAAATACTGCAATATAATGTAAGCGCCGGCGAGGTGTATTACCTTAATGTATACCCCTTTGATCTCAGCGGCCCCAGCAGTTACACCTTAACGGCGAGGGTTGAAATGGCGACCGGTAGCGCGGTCGACAATAACAATAGTATTGACAGCGCCACTGTTATTGATGGCTCGGCGCAAGTATCGGGTTCGGTGGGTAGCTTTGCCGATTCGGTTGATTACTACCGCTTCACCGCTACCCAGTCAGGGACACTAACTGCAGAACTTAGTGGATTAAGTGACGATTTAGATTTGCAGCTGCGCAATAACAGTGGCGAATTGTTGTCGAGTTCTGAATCTGCCGGAGACGCCAATGAAGTGGTATCTTATTATGTTGATGCGGGACAAGATTATATAATAAAAGTTTTACCCTGGGGCTCGGCAGAATCAATCTACCAGCTAAATCTACAGCTCGATCAAGCTGATATCAGTGGTCAAGATGCGGGTAATACTATCGAATTAGCTGCCGAAATAGCGGTGGATAATACTGTTGTTCAAGCGGTGGGAGAGGGCCAGGATACGATCGACTATTATCGCCTACCCATTGCCTCAGGGGGCTTATTAACCCTGTCGCTGGTTGGTCTTGGTGCCAACCTAGATTTACGTTTGCTGGACACTAATGGCACTGAACTAGCCGTTTCAGAACTGCCCGGATCACTCAGTGAGTCTATTATCTATTCAGTCGAGGCGGGCACCGAGTTGATTGTCGCGGTCACACCTATCGGCGACAGTCAGTCCAGTTATACCTTAAATGCTAGCTTGCAAAGTGTTGGCGACGAGATATACCAGAGCTTTATTCAAAAAGTCTATATTGCGTATTATGGCCGCGCCGCCGATCGCGGTGGGCTAGACTATTGGTCGGGCCAACTCGGTGACAGTGATGGCAATCTCGCGGCCATCATCAGTGGTTTCTCCAGCAGTGAAGAATTCGAACAGCGCTATGGCAATCTAACAAACGGTGAGTTGATTGACAGTAGTTACCAACAACTTTTTGGCCGCGATCCAGACGCTGCCGGTCGCGCTTTTTATCTCGGTCAGCTTGAAAATAATATTCAATCTTTTGAAAGTATCACCCTCGATGTGCTGGCGGGAGCACAAAATAATGATTTGCTTATTATTGAGAGCAAGGTCGAGGCCGCTAGTTACTTCACCGAACTGCTTTCGACCAACAGTTTCACCTATACCAACAGTGGTGATGCAGCCCTAGTTAAGCTGTTGTTTGATACTGTCGACGAAAATCTAAATGAGGGCCTGAACAAGATAGATGTTTTTTTCAGTGAACAAGCGACATTCCCCGCAGCAGAGGTCGGTTTTACTGCTCAGTCTTCGGCGCGTAATAGTGGTTATGTTATGACCTACGAGCAAGCCGCTATGGAGCAGGTTGAATTGGTAATAGAAGGTACATTGTCACTGGCGCAGAACTTTGATAGCGAACATTTGTTTGGCTAGCCAGCATATTGTAAGGCAGTGTTCTGGTCGTGGTCGTGGTCGTGGTCGTGGCGGTGGTAGTGGCCATTGCCATGGCCGGTATCGTACTGATTTAGCGGCAGTAACCGGGGTCAAATTGCTTGCGTTGGTTAAGCTTTTTTATCTAATGTGAGCTCAATTATTTTAATGACTTTACTAAATTCAATGACATCCTGTTCTGAACCGTCCATTTTATAACCAGATAGTCGTGCAACACTTTTTATAGATTTAGGGTGTGCCTTCACATACCTCAATAATACCTCTTCTGCCTGAATTGCTGACAAGACTTTTGCCGTTGCTTTGTACTCGGTGTTTTTTACGGTAACAAATACTGAATTGTT
>JBLHLU010000149.1:0-9427 GCA_047623385.1 Paraglaciecola psychrophila | reverse complement strand
TAGAGTCAGACACGTGTCGAATGCGCACTGTCGTGGTGATCTACACGAGGACTCCATACACTTTTTAGAGCGCCTGCCTATTCAGCTGCAGCTTACAACCGTTGCCGGCTCGCTGTTGTTATGCCATGGCGTGGCGAAAAACGACTTGCGCAAGGTGTGGCCCGGTACCGAGCGCATGCCGGTTGAGTCTAGCCATGAATTGGACAGCATCATCGAAGATGATGAGCATCGGTTTGTTATTAATGGGCATATGCACTTCAAGACCATGATCCACTTTCACGGACTCACGTTGATCAACGCTGGCACCCTTATGGGCGGGCGCTGGCCAGGATTTTCCATTATTGATTTTGAAAAGCGGTGTATTAGGGCATTTATCTTTAATGCCGAGGGTGGATTGACGCAGACAAAACTCACTCAACTCGATCCTGAGCCGCATCATCAAGTTTGGGAGAATACCCAAGCCTTCACCGGTAACTGGGAGCCGTTGTTGCTCTTTGATCGGAATTTACTCGCCACTCAATGAGCATAGGTGAGCATAGGTGAGCATAGGTGAGCATAGGTGTGCATAAGTATATAGTCATCGCACTTATTGGTAGCTGTCGATGGATCGCCGGACAATGTATTAGCAGAGCCTGCAACTACGCAGTGAGCGGCGAACCAGACTGGCTTTATTGATCTAACGTGGCAGTCATATTTACGACCCATTCTACTAACGCCAGCAATGGCAACGTTGCATAATGCCGGTGCTGGTTTCGTTAAATAGCCGATTTGCAAATTTCAAACTGCGGCTTTCATCACTACGAATGCCCTCTATAACATGACAAACACTCTCAATATCCAGTAGCTGTGCCGGCGAAAATGCTTCTTTTCCTGCCTTCCTGCGAGCATTCGTTCATCTTTTAATGACCTTTCCCTTATTTGAGTGCTAATGCTTTTTCTCCGTTGCTTGGTCATAGGGGGAAATAGCCCTGCCAGCTTAATCATAGGCTTAACCATAGGCTTTTCTGTTGGCTTTATGTTGCTAGCGGCTGCGCTATTCGCAAGCCTATCTAAATTTGAAAACTAAAGGCACAACCACACCGTCGTATTAGCGAGCTGTAACAGGTCGACAACTTCATTGCGTATTGCACAGCCAAGACCTACTGCTATTAATAAGTGCGATTCATCGCTAAAGTAAAATAGCAGAGCAATTTATGACATACGTTAGACCGAAAAAACGGCAAAAATCAGTAGAGTTTGAACCTTTGCTGCAAATGGTTGAGGGCTCTATGGGCTTCGTACCGCAGTCACTGCCCACCATGGCATACTGGCCAGAAATCATGCAATGTTGGGTGGTTTAGGCAGCACTATACTCACTAACGGTGAATTAGAGCCCGGCTTCAAGCAACTCATTACCAATGCTGTTGGCGTAAAGCATGGCAGCTAGCTTGAAAGCAATGCTGAGAAGTGTCTGAAAATCGTCAAAGTAAACGCCTTAGCGTTATTATACTTGGCAAAATAGTAGCTGAGCACACGATTGCTAATAGCGTTGCTACACTGGTTTTCACTGGCAATACATCGGTCTATCTTGGTAAACCGCATTCGACGCTTTGCTATCGGCTAAGTCGGCAAAAAATACTCTTGCGAAGCATTGCACGAGATACAGGCGCTGAGGAGATTCACACCGGTTACATCACGTTAATCACATCATTCACGCCAATCACGTCATTCATTGGAATCACGAAAATCAGTGTTATCAGTGCTATTAGTGTTTTAGGAGTGGCTTAGGCGCGTGAGCCCTTTGCGGGTTAAGCAAGCGATCTTTTTGCCAAACTGCTGAAAATTGATGACTATTCCACGATTACTTATCGGCTAAAAAAAGTTTGATCAGTCGAACCAGTGGTTCGCTCTTTTGCAGAAAAAAAACGAACCATTTGGTCGCTACAGGCAGTGACTATGCGGTCATTCCTAATATTCACACGGCCTCAGTTGGCACGGTATTGGGCGTCGCCGGCGGAAAATAGGGTCACCAGCAACCCGCTCAAGTTATTATTGACGAAGCATCAATTTTGGTGCGTAATAGCGCTCTTTTTCTACCGTTGTCGATGACAAATTCCTGTGGTTCATTGCTGAAACACTTGTTCTAACGATAAGCCGCTATAACACTGGCTGTGTCAGTGGCGATGACCATAGCAATAGTCATAACCATACTCACAACTATAGTCACAACTATAGTCACAGCCATAGTTATAAAGCTAGGGCTATCGACTACAGGGCAATTCTTGCTTGGTATAATTTCTATTTTCGTGCGTTTAACGCAGCAGGCACGGCATACAGCATTCAAAGACACATGTCAGGCTGTTACCGAGGGTAGCTGCAATGTACGTATGTTGGTTAGAAAAAATCTATGACGGAGCTTAAGTAATGGTTAGTAATCTTTCAACAAATATTATCCCGATGCTATCGAGTACGCTGGTTTCTATTTTCTCCGTTTTCCTGTTTGTGTCATCAGCATTGGCAGATGCTAACGTGACAGAAACTATCGTGACAGAAACTAACACGACAGATAATTTATTCAGTAGTAACACTGTGCTTGACATATCACTGGGCGCTGATTTTGAAAACATGTGTAGAGCGCGCGATGATGAAAGCTGTGATTATGTTGATTCAAATCTCAGCTATAGAGATGCAGATAACGCGTTGGTGGTATTGCCGGTACAGATTAAAATACGTGGTGGCTGGAGAGCCTTAAAGCGCAACTGTACAGTGCCTCCTCTATTCGTTCGTTTTTTTGAAAAAGAGACTAAAGGCACCGCTTTTGAAGGGCAGTCTATGCTGCCTCTCACTACCCATTGCCACGATACATCAAGAATCGAAGGAGGGGTAAGGGTTCCTTCAGTTCACTTTGAGCAAAATGTGTTAAAAGAATATCTTGCCTACAATATCTATGAGCAGCTTACCGACATCAGCTTGAGAACTCGATTGGTGAAGATACAATACATCGGCTCTAATAGTAGTACTAAATCGCGATACGCTTTTTTTACTGAGCATTTCCAGGCTCTGGCGAAACGTGCCAATATGATAGTGTTACCTAGGAAGGTTTTTAGCGCGGAATTGATAAACTTAACCGCAATGGATAAAGTTACACTGTTTAACTATATGATTGGAAATTTGGACTGGTCTATTGTTCGCCATAGAAATGTTGTATTGCTCGGTGATGAAAATGGTGGGCAAATACCGGTTCCCTATGATTTTGATATGTCGGGGGTGGTTAATGCTATCTACGCAACGCCGCCACCGCTTCTCCCGGTTGAAAATGTCCGTGAGCGCTACTTTTTAGGTTTTTGCCACCCTATGTACAGCCCACTAACGCAGGCTGAAAAATTCGGTGCGCTTGAATCAGCGATTTTGGATCAAATCAACAATACACCGGGTTTCACTAAAGTGACCGGTAATAAAGCGACTCGATACCTCACTTCTTTTTTCCAAATTGCACAGACAAGTAGTAACGATAATAATGTTTTCATCAAGCAGTGTCGGCCTTGGCCACCGCTTAAAGATGATAAGTCTTTGCCAGAGAGAAAGAGGGGGCTTGACCGCTGGTAGCAGGCTTTTATATTAGAACTTAATCGTCTGACAGAACCGAAGGCGCTGCGCAACTGAGATAATTGATTGCCGTGCTTCATTTACTTAGGTTAAAGTGTCCGATAAAAGAGCCTTGTTTTTCTTAATAGGCTATAGGTCAGTATGATTAACCGATCAAAGTTAGGCTTTTTAATCGATCAAGGTCAGGCTTATTAATAGATCATAGTCAATTTTACTAATGGATCAAAGCCAGTCTCTAACACTGATACCTATAGTGGCATCCTCAACGCAGCCGATTGCTGCTTGAATATCGAGAGCGCTAAGGTATATAAGCCGGGCCACTGGAGTATTCAAATACACGGTGGTTAGTGGGTTTGATAGCACAATATAATCGTCCGACTTTTATCCGCTGATGACGATATAGAAATAACCAGGAGTGGTGGCTCATTGATATTCTATCCAGTCCAGTAGCGGCGCCTAAATTACCAATACCCGTATGCTTTGCCTGGGCGCATCAATGCGCCTTGGTGCTACTGTTGCTATTGGCTGTGCCCGCTTGGTCGGCTGAGCTTGAACAATGGGATATACCCGAAGCGGGAAAAATAGTGGCCTTTGGCGATGTCCATGGCGCCTTTGATGAACTAGTCGCATTGTTAGAGCACGCGGATATTATTGACCAGAGCGGCCGCTGGATTGCCAGTGATACACGCTTGGTCAGCCTCGGTGACTTATTTGATCGCGGTCCCGGCTCCCGAAAAGTGGTAGAATTATTGATGCGACTGCAACGCGAGGCGCCGGCGTTGAAAAGTAGTGTGCATGTGGTGCTAGGCAACCACGAAAAGATGTTGTTAAGCGGGGATATGCGCTACGTTTCTGCCGCAGAGTATGCCAGTTATGCTGGTGATGAATCCCCGGCTTCCCGTGACGAACTTTACCGACAATATTCTTCTATCAGGCCGGGGCAGCAAGAGCAGTTGTTGAGGGCAACATTTGATAAGACCTTTCCTGCTGGGTTTATTGCTTTATCGGCGGCGATCTCTCCGCAGGGCGAAATAGGTCAATGGTTGCTGAGGCAACCGTTAGTCCTTCGAATTGGTGATACTGTGTTTACTCATGGCGGTATTTCCTCTGACTTGCTGGGGCTGGACCTCGATGAGATCAATAAACGGCAGAATAGTGCCCTCAATGAATATGTGTCATTGGTGGCCGAACTGACAGTCGATGGTGTATTGAACCCTACTATCGGTTTTTTACAGCGTAAACCCCTGCTAACTCACCAGCTGCAACAGTTCCACCGGCGCACCATAAATATGCCAAGACTGCGCTGGCTAAAAAGCGCCAAACGGTTACTTGAATTGCAAGACAGTTTATTATTTTCGCCTCGAGGTCTTTTGTGGTATCGCGGTACTGCGCAGTGCCATGCCGACAGTGAAGCGTACGATGTTGAACGAATTTTGCAGCAGTGGAATGCGACAAGAATTGTTATTGGCCATACACCGACTCCAAGCCGACGAGTTACCAGCCGCATGGGTGGCACGGTTATTATGGCCGACACGGGAATGCTCTCTGACGTCTACAAAGGTCGAGCGTCGGCGGTTGTTATTGATAATGGCGCGCTGTCGATATTGTATGTTGGCGAGGATCAAGCGCAGTCTCCTGTTCTGGTGCAAGGCCATGTGCCGCGGCAGCCTATTGGTGTTAATGATCAGCAATTGGAACAGTTTTTGTTAACGGCACAAGTGATTGCTACTGAGCCTGTCGGCACCGGTATTACCAAGCCACGACGGCTAAGCTTAAAGTTGGGTGAGGTAGAAATGAATGCCATATACAAAACATATGACAGCCATCCTCGATTGCAGGAAAAAGGCGTGCTCTCTCGGCGAAAGTACAGAAATACTGACCGTTATATCTATGATGTGGCAGCCTATAAACTCGATAGAATACTGGGCCTTAACATGGTGCCCGTTTCAATCGAGCGTGAAATCAACGGTGAAAAAGGTGTGCTCACCGTATGGCTTGAAAACACCATTAACGAGCGCGATAGGCGAAAGCATGAGGGCGAATTTGTCGGCCATTGTTTGCAGTCTGCTCAATACCGCATGCGTATCCTATTTGATGTGCTGATATATAACGAGGATCGAAACCTGACTAACATACTATGGACTAATGATGATTATCAGTTATTGCTTATCGATCACAGCCGGGCTTTTAGACCGAACAAAAAACGCCCGAAAGCGTATAAGAAGCCTAAGTTCGAGCTGGCGACGCGGTTAGAAAAAGCCTTGCGCGAGTTAAATGTGGGGGTACTAACAGACGAATTACGTGACTACCTTAACCCTAGTCAAATAGCTGCCATTTTGGCGAGGCGTAATCTTATTTTACAAGAAGCTACAGTTACAGGTTTTATGCAATGATAAAAGCTGACTATAAAACTTTACGCCCTAGGGTTGCACGATAATATGATTGATATGCCCGGGGCAAAGGTTCAAGTATCGAGTTATGCCGAGTTAAATTTTCTTGAAAAATTTCTTACGCTGTTCACCCGAGTAAGGCCGGGTGAGGGGATAGCTGTCGCGGTATTATTTAGCCATGGCTTCTTGGTGATGGGGTGTTACTACCTGTTGCGACCTCTTAGAGAGGCGTTGATTTTGAGTGACGGTAGTGCCGAGTTGCGTAGTTATGCTGCGGCATTTCAGGCCGTGGCGCTATTGCTGGTGATGCCCCTTTACAGCTGGTTGTTTCGTCGACGGGGCAATATGTTAATGATTCAATGGGTAAATGTTTTTTTTGTATTTAACCTAGCTCTGTTTGCCATCGCTGGAATTACCGGTTTTCGGTTTAATTTTTTATTCTTTATATGGGTTGGCCTTTTTAATGTGATGGTGATTGCCCAGTTTTGGGCCTTCGCTGCTGACCTGTTTAATGTCAAAGCCGGACAGCGTTTATTTGCCGTTATTGCGGTCGGATGTAGTTTGGGTGCCATCGCCGGGGCCCGTCTAAGCGGTTTACTGCTCGAACCTTTCGGGCCTTACGGGGTGATGTTGATAGCCTGTGTGGTGTTAGCCAGTACTTTAATTATTAGTACAATCGCACCCAAAGTTATTCCTCAAGATTCGCGTTCTATTGCAAGCAATAAGGATGAGGGTGAGAAATTAAAGTCTTGGCTGGGTGGCTTCCAAGTCGTATTCAACAGTCACTATTTGATGGCGATTGCCGCTTTAGTGGTACTGCTCAATTGGTTAATGTCCAACGGTGACTACATTCTTAATCAATTCGTGCAGAGTGAAGTGATGAGTGTTTTGGGCGAAAATGCCAGTGTCGATGAGCGGGCATTATGGATGGGTGAGTTTTTCTCCAATTTTTATTCGCTACTGAATATCGGCGTTTTCTTTATTCAATTGTTTTTGGTGTCTCGCCTTTTCCTTTGGGCTGGGGTACATGTGGCAATTCTAATTCTGCCAGTAGTACTAAGCGGTGGTTTCTTACTCATCGGCCTGTTGCCTTTATTTGCGCTTTCACAACTGGTACTGGGCACACAAAAAGCGCTGGACTATTCGCTGATGAATACCACACGCAATGCGCTGTTCCTTACTGCTACTAAATCTGAAAAATATGAAGGTAAAACCACTATTGATACATTTTTCGTCCGATTCGGTGATGTCTTCTCAGCAGTGGCTATTTTTATTGTAGTGTCGGCAGGGCTGGGTGCAAGCAGTTTTATAGGTCTCAATATACTGCTGTCTATAGTGCTCTTTGCGATAGCCTGGTATATCGGACATCAATATCGTAGTCAAGCCAGCAGCGAGTCGTTTAATAGTGCGCCACAAGTGTTTCGCGAAATTCCCGACGCGCACTGGGTAGGCGATGGTCCCTTCTTGCATAAGATTCCCGCCGATGCATTTATCGATACTGATGCCGGCGATGTACTGGAAGTTAAACTAACCGGGTTGGATATGGCGCTGCCCTCTTGGTTGCGTTTTGACAAGAAGACGCAGATATTGCATTGCGCTAAGCCTCCAGTCTTTGCGGTCGATGTCAGTGTTGTTGCCGTGGTGAGAGACTTTGATGGCCTTGAAGCAAGCTCTATGTTTATCGTCAGGCGATTGCTTAACTGACACCGCGGGTTTATATCTTGTCTCCGCGATGTTGGCACTAGCATTGTGTCACCCATGAATTAGTGCACCGGGTATGTTATCTGTAGCAGTGTGCCTTCATAACGAGACCCGCTAAAGTGACGGCGTGCTATAGCCTAACGCTATTGGTAAAGCGCGAGCGGGATCCGGCTGTGCTAATGTGCAAGAGTCTGACCCCGCCGCAGTGCCTAGGTTAGACTCTTTGTCGGGGTTGGTGGCTAAGTCAATCCACCCAGGACACGCCACTGGTTGTGCAGACGCGGAGCTCATACAGAGGCGCGCTCCTACGGGCATCTTAGCCAGCAGGTTGCTTTCAAAATGGCATCAATATCTTTGAGGAATATAATGCTGACAGACGTATAACAGTTTGTCAGCCAGGCTTATTCAACCATCTTTATCACTATTTTACCTCTCACATTGCCCTCTTCAAGAAGTTGATGAGCCTGTACCACCTCGGCAAGGGGAAAGGTTTTCCAAATTTTTGGGGCAATGTCTTTATTGTGTAAAAGAAGAAATAGTACGGCGAGATCTTCTTTGAACCCCTCGGGATCGCTTGCTCGTAAATCTGTTATTGAATAGACACTCGCCGACCGTCCTTTATTGGCCAACCATTTCCAGCTAAGTTGTAACCATTTCCACTTCAAAAATTCCTTTATCATTTGAAATGAATCACCGGGTTCAGAATCTAACGACTTTGAGTAGAAGCCATAAGTGACTAACATTCCTGCTGGTTTCAGCGTTGAAAACGAGCGTTTAAAATTGTTGACACCGACAGCGTCAAATACCACATCGACGCCTCTATTTTGCGTTGTCTTCATGACCCTTTCGACAAAACTTCGGTTTTATAAACGATTGGGGTTACGCCCAAGGCCGAAACAAAATTTTGTTTTTCTGTTGAGGCAGTACCGAACATTTTTAACCCTGCAACCTTGCCAATTTATGCGAGTGCCATGCCTACGGTACCACTGGCACCATGAATCAATACGGTTTGCCCCGCTTTTAAGTCTGCTACACGATGTAGCATTTGATAGGCAGTAGTGTAAGACAGTACTAGGCTGATGGCTGCCACCGGATCAACACTATCGGGCACCGGCACCGGCACCAGCCCCGCGGTCGGACGAATCGCGTATTCGGTGTAAGACCCATGGACGGTTAAATCAGCAACACGTTGGCCTAGGGTGAAGCCCTCTACCTCTGGTCACAACTTGTCGATAACGCCGACCAGATCGTAACCCGGGGTAAAGGGGACTTCGGCGTCTAGGCCTGCATACAGACCTTTGCGCACCATTGTGTCGGTAAAAGAGACGCCTGCTGCCAGCACCTTCACTCTGACTTCACCTATACCGGGTTCTGGTATACCAGCTTTATCTACAAGGCGCATAACATTTGCAGCGCCATGCTCATCAATAATAATTTTCTGATAGCCTTCGGCTTGAAGGTAGCCGGTCGTTAGTAATAATACGATTGTAATTTTATGCAACACTATTTTTTAAGCACATCTTCGAACATTATCTTCTCCGAAATAAAATGAAATTCATACAATACGTCACCCTTACTTTTGTAACTCTTACCGAAGTGGCGTTGAAACAGTTGAGGCAACGATTGAATTTCAGTTTGCCTCAGTTTAAAAATACCGATTACCCGATATTGCTACCCCAAGTCGTTAGATCAGTCGTCCTTTGTTATCCCTGAAGGAGGGAGGTCTTAGAGAGCTACGCTTAGTCGAGAAT
>JBLHLU010000148.1:0-9498 GCA_047623385.1 Paraglaciecola psychrophila | reverse complement strand
TGGCAGTGGCACAACGACAAAATGAACCCAGTGTCTATTGACCTAATTGAAGCTTATGTCAACGATAAGCTGGCGCCCTCGGCGCTAGTCATAGCGGCCGAAATAGACCCCGCCTCGAGGAAACTGATGTCACAGACCCTGGACTTTATTGACCGCGGCGCACTGCTCGAATTTAATCCTGCCGAACTCGACATCCAGCTAGAACTGCAGCACAACCCAACACCCTAAGCCCCGAGCTGAACCTGTCGACCTCCCGCAGTGATATCCCCTCAGCTTTTTGCTGCCATCGGCTGCGCCAATAGAGTATTATCGGGCGCCATTTTAGTAGGCGATATAACATGGTTGTACAGTTCCAACAGGTTTGGGCTGCTTACCGTATTGAACCGGTGCTGCGCGATATTAATTGGCAATGGCTCAGCGACCAGCAGTGGGCCATTCTCGGTGGCAATGGCGCCGGCAAGAGCGCGCTAGCCCAACTAATCACTGAGCAGCTGCACCCCCAGCGAGGTGAGGTCGCCATTGATACAGACATTCAGCGCAATATTGTGCACCTCAGTTTTGAACTACAGCGCAGTCTGATTGATCACGACCTGCGCTATGACGATAGCGAGTCCCGTGCCGACGCCTTCGATGTCGGCACCACTGTGGCGCAGATCATACTGCAGAAGCAGGCTCCCAATGAGCGCTTCCAACAACTGGCGGAGCAGTGTGGCATCGCCCATATTCTTGATCGCGGCATCCGTTTTGTCTCCACCGGCGAGAGCCGCAAGACCCTGCTGGCGCGAGCGCTGCTGAGCGAACCAAGACTACTCATTCTGGACAATCCTTTTGAAGGGCTGGACCTGCCATCGCAGCAGGAGCTGCGGACAATGATCAACACCTTGCTGCACACGCCGCTTAAAGTATTGCTGCTGCTCAAGCAAGTCGATGAAATACCCGAAAACGTTAGCCATGTGCTGCAACTAGAAGGCGGCCATATTATCAAGGCCGGACCTCGCCAACACATTATTGCCGATGAAGCCGTCGCTGCGCCGACACCTGCTACAGTAGCTGAGCTGCCCCCGGCGCTGGAGCGGCACTATACAATCGATCAAAGCCTGCCGCTGCTGGCACTCAATAATGTTGCTGTCAGCTATCAGCAGCAAGCTATTTTACGCGACATAAACTGGCAGCTGCACTGGGGCCAACACTGTGTGATCAGCGGTCCCAACGGCGCCGGTAAATCGACCTTACTGAGTTTGATCTGCGGCGACAATCACAAAGCCTACGGCCAGGATATCAGCCTATTCGGCCAGCGCCGGGGCAGCGGAGAAAGTATTTGGGACATCAAGGAAAAGTTTGGTGTGGTTAGTACCGCCGCGCAACTCAACCATATCAGCCGGATGCGCACTGCAGAGGTGGTAGCCTCTGGACTGCAGGACACGGTCGGTCTGTACCGGGATTGCCGCGGTCGGGAACGCGATATTGCGCTGCAATGGCTGGCGGTGGTGGGTTTATCCGATCTCGCTCGCAGCCCTTTTAACCAACTCTCTTTCGGTCAGCAGCGGCTGGTAATGCTGGCTCGGGCGATGGTGAAATCACCGCTTATTCTTATTCTCGACGAACCCTGCATAGGCTTAGACCAAGCTCATCGGCAACATATTCTGGCTTTGGTTGACGCCATTGCCGCTCGCGGCGACTGCCATATACTCTATGTCAGCCATAGTGCCGGCGAATTGCCCGCCTGTATCAATCAACGGCTCACATTAGTGCCAGCCGCCACCGGTGGTTACAGCGCTCAGCTCAGCGCAGTGCCCTGAGTTCGATCCATGCTGGAACCGAACTGCCACTATCCGCGCCCAGGGCAACAATGCACACTATCGGCGGGCGCACTAGGAGTATTAACCAGCGACTGTTGACTAGGTATTAAAGAGCTTTTTGAACCACTGCCATACCCCTGGGGCTGCTGCCTGACAGCGAGCTTTAGCGCGCGGCGCGGTGCCCGTTAGGAACGGTAGATAACGGGCACCTTTACAGCGCTCTGCGCTGAGCAGACCACTGCTCTGATCGATCCAGCGATAGTCAATTCCCGCTGGCACACTAAAATCTAAGGGCCGGCGACTGGCACGGTTGATAAATTGAGTCCACACTTTGAGCGCTCCACTGCTGCCGGTCAATTTAACGCTGGCGTTGTCATCCCTACCCAGCCACACCACCGCTAGGTAATCACCGGCATAACCGGCAAACCACGAGTCACGCAGTTGATTGGTGGTTCCGGTTTTGCCCGCCACTGAATAATTTTCTGGCAGCAACGTATAGGCACTCTTACCGGTACCCTCGCGCACCACTTCCAACAACGCATAGTGCATTAAATGCATTACTGCTGGACTCACTGCGGCGCGCTGCACTACTGGGTAGCGCGCCAGCGGCTGCATCGAATGGTCGGCAACCGAGACAATACTGCGCAGCGGCGAGTGGCTACCGGAGGCGGCGATGGTCTGATACATGGCCGCCACCTCCAGCGGCGACAGCGCACCGGAGCCCAGTAAGAGCGACGGCACCACCGGCATCGGCCGCACCACCCCCAGTCGCCTGACCATTGCCAGCACCCTATCTAAACCTAGCTCCATGCCCAGTCGCGCGGCACTTAAATTGTAAGAGTGGGACAGTGCCCGGTGCAGCAGTACATCACCGTGTTCGCGCCGACCAAAATTACGCGGTTGCCACAACTGGCCATCGCCACCTTGCACCGCCACCGCCACATCGCTGATTGGAGTAGCCAACGTATAATCAGCGGATTGTTCTAGCGCCGCCAAATAAATCGCCGGCTTTATCAGTGACCCTACTGGGCGCACCGCGTCTAGGGCGCGATTAAACCCGGCATAGCGCATGTTGCGACCGCCCACCACCGCCACCACATCGCCGCTGCGCACATCGGTAACCACCACTGCGCCCTCGACCGCCTCATCTTTATCGACCAGCACATGAGCCAAACTCTGCTCGGCGTGATGCTGTACCACCGGGTCAAAGCTAGTAAATATGTTCATGCCCTCCGATTGCAGGTTGGCGGCACTGTAGTCCCGGCGCAACTGCCGGCGCACCAAATCTAAGTAGGCCGGGTACACTCCCGCCACCGCATTGGTCTTGGCCAGCCCCAGACCCTGTTGCTGTATCCGCGCCAATTGACGCTCGGTGATAAGCTGGTGCTGCACCATTAATTGCAGCACCGTATCGCGACGGTCTCGGGTACGCTGGGGATGACGCCAGGGGTTGTAGTAGATAGGGCCCTTGATCATTCCCACCAAGGTGGCGATCTGTCCGGCACTCAACTCCGCTAGCGGTCGGTTAAAATAATGTTTGCTGGCCAGTGCAAAGCCATGAATAGCGCGCGCGCCCTGCTGTCCTAAATACACCTCGTTGATATAAGATTCGAGGATTTTGTCCTTGCTAAAGTGCAGCTCTACCAATAGCGCCATTAGCGCCTCAAGCGCTTTTCTCCAGAGTGTTTGCGCGCGGCTGAGAAAAACATTTTTAACCAACTGCTGGGTAATGGTACTGCCGCCCTGTACCGTTCGACCGGCCTTAACATTGGCTATCAGCGCGCGACCGATGGCCCGCGGCGAGACCCCCCAGTGCTGGTAGAAACGCCGATCTTCAACTAGTAATAATGCCGCCGGCAGCAGTGGCGGCGCTTTGTCTAGAGCAATCAATATGCGGTCTTCGCGGTGCCGGGGATAGATACTGCCGATCTCCAACGGCTCTAGTATTACTGGCTGCAGGGCCCGGCGCTCACTGCCAAAAGGCTCCAGTCGCACGATTAACCCTGCCTCGATCACTAGATGCAAGCGCTGCGCCGTGATCGCACCGCCGGGGGCTTGATGAGGGCGACTGTAGATCCAAAACTTGTTGCCGCTGCGGCGAAACGTACCCGGGCGCTGTAAATTAACCCCGGTTTGATAGCCCAACAGCGCTAGTTCTAATACCAATTCCGGCGCCCTTAATGGTTTGCCCAGATCCAGCGTCAACGCTCGCGCATAAACTCTGGCGGGCAGTTGCCAAAGTCGTTCGTTGAGGGTGTAACGGACTTTGGCGTCGAGATAGATTAACGCCCCCAACATTGCGACCACAACGGTAATAAGGAGTTTTAACCAAAATCGATGGGGCTGACCCCGACCGGGAGACTGACTGTGCTTAATGGACTTTGCTTCCTCTATTGAGAGTACTTACGGCTAATGCCGGCAGTGATAATCAACCCGAGCAAGGATTATTTACCTCGCCGCAACAGCGCTGCCCGCGCTTGCGCATTCTGACCGGGACCACATAACATTGCATTCACCGGTGCAACCCGGATAATACCCTGCAACAGCAGCTTTCTCACTAATCCCTCAACAAAAGAAACTATTCCATGAAAAAATACCACGTCTACGGCATTGGCGCCGCGCTGGTCGACACTGAAATTCAAGTTAGTGATCAAGATCTCGTTGTTATGGCGGTGGAAAAAGGCCTGATGACGCTGGTTGATGAGACCCGCCAGAACCAATTGACTGCGCACTTAGAAGGTCATGCAGTGCATGCCAAGCAGGCCAGCGGTGGTTCGGTGTGCAACAGTATTTTTGCCGCCAGCTGTTTTGGGGCCAGCGCCTTCTTCTCGGGCAAGGTCGGCAACGATGACAACGGTCGCTTTTTCCTCAGCGATTTGAATGCTGCCGGGGTCGACTGCGTCAGCCAGGACCACGGCGACAGCGGTACCACCGGCAAATGTTTAATATTGATCACCCCAGACGCCGAACGCAGCATGAACACCAACCTTGCTATCAGCGAGTCGCTATCGGTGCAGCAAGTAGACAAGCAGGCTATTGCCGACTCACAGTACCTTTATATCGAGGGTTATTTAGTCACCTCCGAAAGCGGTCGAGCCGCCGCCGTGGTCGCTCGCCAAAGTGCAGAGAGTGAGGGTGTTAAAACGGCCATCAGTTTGTCTGACCCCGGCATGGTGCAATTCTTCCGCGACGGACTCGAAGAAATGATTGGCAATGGCGTCGACCTGCTGTTTTGCAATGAGGATGAAGCCAAGGGCTGGGCTGACACCGACGATCTCGACACGGCCATTGCCGCGATCAAGAAAATAGCCAAAACCTTTGCCATAACCCTCGGCGCCAAGGGCTCCGTGGTCTTTGACGGCGAGCAGCTATTTCCAATAGCAGCGCACAGCGTAGCCGCTATCGACAGCAACGGTGCCGGTGATATGTATGCCGGAGCTTTTTTATACGCCATCAGCGCCGGCCACAGCTACCAAGAGGCCGGCACTCTCGCCGGTCTGGCTTCAGCTACGGTGGTCACCCAATACGGACCGCGGCTAACACCACAACAACACGCCCCACTGCTGCAGGCTGCGTTAGTTAGTTAGTTAGTTAGTTAGTTAGTTAGTTAGTTAGTTATGGAGGGTGCTGCCATTAGCACCCTCGGTACAGGGGATGACTGGCAATAAGTGCAAACTAACAGCGAGTCGCGCTACTGCAAGCCGTGTTTTTGTGGTGCGATCAGCGACGGCTCGGATTCACTGACCCTGAATTTGTCGCAGACCTTAACCCTTGCCGCGGGGCAATACTCTTCTCCGAGGCAACGAAAGAGCTTCACTGTTTAGTCTCGAGAGCGGTTAAGTGATTGTATTGAAACGCCCCAGACGCAGCGCATATAAGCTGCGTCTGGCCAACACTGGCAACTGCTTTAGTGAATTGGCGCTGACAACTATGGAATTTCGCTGCGCCTCGGTGCATAGCGCACTCAATACCAGATAATCAAAATCTCCCCAGCTGCACTACACAGCTTTCACCAGCGCGATCCTGAGCAATTTCTTATCGTGCACAGCGGCCGGTCGACGGCGGCGATTGGCGCAGGAGCGCTACTATGAACTACAGCGCAAAGTAACGTCTTAACCTGAGATTGACTCAGTTGTGACAGCCGCTAACGTAGACGCAACACCGCTGCGCTGCCACAGATATTCTTCACACCGACAGTGGCTCTGCTGCAGCCATTGTCTGCTGCGGCCTGACTTCAAGCTGATCGCAGAGTACGATTTGCGCAGGCGTTATCACCGCCCGATAGGCCAACATCTCCACTCCAGCAGCCAGCGCCTGACGAAAAGTTTCTGCATATTTTGGGTCGATAGCATCCGCCGGCGCCACCCATTCAATGGCACTGTGCAGCACGCAAAACAACAGCACAGCTCTGTGGCCCATGGCCTTCATTGCTATTAACTCACGCAGATGTTTGCGCCCGCGGTCGCTAACAGCGTCGGGGAAAACCCCCTGGCCAACAACCTCTGTCGACAGCGTAACGCTCTTTACTTCGACATAACAAAGCCCTTGCTCTCCCTCTAGCAGAAAATCTATACGGCTTTTTTCGGTGCCGTAGGCCACTTCCTGACGCAGAGTCTGGTAACCGTTCAAAGAACTGATCACTGCGTTCTCGATCGCCTCGCCAACAATGGCATTAGCCCGCGCCGAGTGAATACAGATCATCTGGCCCGCTACATTTTTGGCCAGCTCCCAGCTGTGGCGGTATTTTCGCTTGGGGTTAGCGGAGGTCGACAACCACACCCGCGAGCCCGGCTGGGCACAGCCGGTCATTGCCCCAGTATTGGGGCAATGCACAGTTATCAGCTCGCCGCTATCGAGTTCGACGTCAGCGAGAAAGCGCTTGTAACGTTTTATTAAAGTCGCTTCGACAAGCGCAGGTAGTTCCATGTTCTCGCTAACCTCTTTGATGGTCGCGGCTGTACCGCACTCATGAACTCGCACTGGCCCGGCACTAGACCAGCACGCTAACCCAGTACCTGCTGCAACCGCCGCACTGCTTCGCGCAACCTATCCATACTAGTGGTATAGGCAAAACGCACATAATCTGTGCCCCGTTCGTCACCAAAATCTACCCCGGGAGTAATCGCCAAACCGTGATTTTCCAATAAATCTAAACAAAATGCTTCGCTATTGTTGGAAAACTTTTTGATTCCAGCATAAATATAGAAGGCCCCGGCGGGGGTATGGGGAATATCGAACCCGAGGCGTTGCAGCTCGCCTAGCAGATAGTCCCGACGCAGCGCAAATTCGTCTCTACGCCGGTCCAATATCGACCGGGTGGCGGGTTCGAAGGCCGCTAAGGCACCGTACTGGCCGAAGGTAGACATGGAAATAAAGAGATTTTGAGCCAACCGCTCCAACGCCGGCACCGCCTGTTCTGGCGCCACCAGCCAACCCAAACGCCAACCGGTCATACCAAAGTATTTTGAAAAACTGTTAATCACGAAGGCTTGGTCAGTGACTGCCAAAATCGACGGCGCCGGGGCATCGTAACTGAGCCCGTGATAAATTTCATCGACCACCAAGTACCCATTTTTACGTTGACACAACTGCCACAAAGCAGCCAATTGTGCAGCGCTGAGTATTTCGCCGGTGGGATTAGACGGCGACGCCACCATTACCCCGACGGTGTTGTGCTGCCAATACTGCTCGGCCCGATCCGCCTGCAACTGGAAGCGGTGCTCGGGACCCACCGGTACCAACTGGCCACGCCCCTCTACCAAGCGCAAGAAGTTGCGATTACAGGGGTAGCCCGGATCGCTCATCAACATGCCGTCACCCGGGTTCATCAGCAGCGCTGCGACCAACAACAGCGCCCCTGAGGCACCGGCGGTTATCATGATCCGGCTGGGCGCGATCGATAATCCGTAATCATCTAGATAATACTGTGACAGCGCCTGCCTGAGCTCAGGAATACCCGCTGCCTGGCTGTACTGCGTTTGCCCCCGGGCCAGAGACTCTCGGCCCGCCTCAATAATAGGCGCAGCGGTGGCAAAGTCAGGCTCTCCAACCTCCAAGTGAACAATATCGTGGCCCTGCTGCTCCAGCTCCTTCGCCCGGGTCAATACTTCCATCACCCGAAATGGCTTGATATCCTGTACTCGCTGAGAATAAACCCTGTTCACACCGCTTTCCTTATAATGCTCGACCCTACACAGTCCAACCCTTTACCGCAGCGCATAGTATGTGCATTAGCGGTGGCTAGGGGGTGAAAAATATGGTATTTTCGCAGGCTTAAATTTGTTTGTGCTTTTTTAACTGACCGATTCTGAATTTATTCAAGTCACTAGCCGCATTTATTTAGGCCACTAAATCGGTTTATCTACGTCACTAGCAGCAACCTAGGCGCAGCTAAAAACGTATGCTATCAAGTTCTTAGCCAGTTAGTGACGGTAGCACCGGCAATCGTTCAAAGCAATTGACTGTTAGTAAACATCTGTCTGGTAGCCATAACACCGCCACCGGGCCATTGCTCTCAGTGCATACGCAGTGATGTTTACCTGCAACTACACTGTTAGAGGACAGGCCTTACATCTGGCCCGGACCTGTTGTCAGCTCGGTACAATCAGCAATAAAATAGCCGCGATTTTCAGCCAATATCGCGGGAAGTACAATCTAGTAACCAGTGAGATCGAGCAATGCCTAAGAAAAAGCCAGCCACGGCAAGCAATTTCAAAAACTTCACCCCCTACAAGATCAAAAAGGGCGAGGAGTATATGAACGAGGAGCAGCTGGAGCATTTTCGTCAAATCCTGCTGCACTGGAAATCAGAGCTGATGGAAGAAGTAGACCGCACCGTTACCCATATGAAAGACGATGCTGCCAATTTCCCTGACCCCGCCGACCGTGCTACCCAGGAAGAGGAGTTTAGCCTCGAGCTGCGCACCCGCGATCGCGAGCGCAAGCTGATCAAGAAAATTGACTCGACCATCAATCTCATTGATGCCGATGACTACGGTTTTTGCAGTGCCTGTGGTGTAGAAATTGGTATACAGCGCCTCGAAGCGCGGCCGACAGCTACCCAGTGCATCGACTGTAAAACCTTGGATGAAATCAAAGAGCGGCAACAAGTTGGCTAGGCAGCCATGGCGCACCGCATAAGAGTACGCGGTTATTTTATTCCGGCGGTCGGGCTTGGCCGCCTGCAGCACTAACAAGCGCCCCTTCATTACCCCCGCAGTCCAGCGCTGCGGTCGATCGCAACACCCCGGCCCAAACCATGCTTCTACCCGCCGACACCAAGACACTCCCCCTGACCCAGACCAAACCACGCTATCGCGGCCGCTTTGCGCCATCGCCTACGGGCCAATTACATATGGGCTCGCTAGTAGCCGCCCTCGCCAGCTATCTCGACGCCAAAGCCAACAGTGGCAGCTGGTTTATTCGCATGGAAGACCTCGACCCACCCAGAGAACTCGCCGGAGCGGCGAGTGCAATACTGAACAGCCTAGAGGCGCATGGCCTACACTCCGATCAACCGGTGCTCTGGCAGAGTCAGCGCCAACAACAGTATCAACAGGCACTTGATCAGCTGGTAGCCCGTGGCGAGGCCTTTGTATGCCAGTGCACCCGCAGCCAGCTATCTCAACGGGGCGGCTATCATCTGGGGCGCTGCTGCAGTGATATGCCGGGGGCCGCAGCTACCCGCTTGTTAGTCGAC
>JBLHLU010000147.1:0-9509 GCA_047623385.1 Paraglaciecola psychrophila | reverse complement strand
GCGTGGCGCCTTCGCCAATAGCAAATTATTCAACAGGAGAAAACAATGAGTTACGAGTGCTTTAAAGTAGAGATCAGTGACCAGATCGCCCATGTCATTATGAATCGCCCAGAGAAACGCAACAATATGAATTCGGCGTTCTGGCGCGAGTTGCCTGAAATAATCAAAGATATCGACTACAACTCTAAAGCCCGAGTGATCGTATTGTCTTCGACCGGCCCACACTTTACCGGTGGTTTGGATATTAGTTCCTTTGCCGGTGTTTCAGACCCTGTGGGCGAGGTCGACGCGCGGACAAAAAAATTGCAAAAGGGCACGGCCTTTTATGACAATGTGCTGCAAATGCAGGAGTCTTTTAATTGTCTTGAGGCTTGCCGAGTGCCAGTACTGGCTGCTATTCAAGGTGGCTGTATTGGCGGTGGGGTCGATTTGGTTTCGGCCTGTGACATTCGCTATGCCACGGAAAATGCGTTCATAACGATCTTTGAAACCAATATCGGTATGACCGCCGATGTCGGTACTTTCCCGCGTTTGGTAAAACTGATTCCCGAGGGCTATGTGCGAGAAATGGCTTATACCGGGCGCAAGGTATCCGCGGCTGAAGCTAAGTCTATGGGCTTGATCAATAATGTTTATGCGGATCAAGAAACGCTGCTGCGTGAGGTAATGAAAATTGCCGCTGATATCGCCAGCAAGGCGCCACTGGCTGTCTATGGCTGTAAGCGTATGATTAATTATGCCCGCGATCACAGCACTGCTGATGGACTTGACTACATAGCCATCTGGAACGCCAGCCACTTACAGGTGGAAGAAATTCAAGAGGCGATGACTGCGAATGCCGAAAAACGCCCGGGTAACTTTGTCGAAATTCCCAAGAGCCGCAAAGCGAAATAGTCAGGGTAAAGGTGACCGGCAAGCGCCGGTTAGCTAATACCACAGTGTCTGTACTGGCAGAATCCGCAACATAATAATAAGGTGGTGCTATGTTTCGCTCGACTTTTTTGGCCCTAGCTTTCTCGATTGTTATAGGCGTGTGGGCCACAGTGGTTCAGGCTATTGATGAGGGTGCTGAGGCCAGTGTGCCGATACCCGTTCAGACATTGCAGCTAGAGGGCCTGGAGCAGTCGGTCAATATTGTTAAAGATCGCTGGGGTGTGTCTCATATTTACGCGCAGAACCAGCAGGATCTTTTTTTTGCTCAGGGCTACAACGCGGCTCGTGATCGCTTGTTTCAGTTTGAGCTGTGGCGCAGTCGAGCCACGGGCATGCTGGCAAAAATCATGGGTGAGAAGGCCTTTGAGCACGACCGTGGTGCTCGGCTGTTGCGTTTTCGCGGTGATCTCAAGGCCGAAATGGCACACTATCACAGCGCCGGTGAGGAAATTATCAGCGCTTTTGTCGATGGGGTGAATGCCTATATTTACCAGACCGAGTTACACCCCGAGTTGTTGCCCTTTGAGTTTACGCTGTTGGGTATTCGTCCCGGTCGCTGGACCCCGGCGGTGGTGGTAAGCCGCCACAATGCGCTGACCGGTGGTCTATCTAACGAGATTCTACTGGCTAAAGTATTGACCGCAATCGGTGAACAGAAAGCCCGAAATTTTTTGCTGTTCTATCGGCAGACTCATTTACAGCCCTTTGAGGGCATTGACCTCAGCAAGATCAGCAGCGACATTATGGCGCCCTACAAGGCATCCAGAACGATGCCGGCGTTTACCGCGGAAGACCTTGCCGCAGCGGTGCCCAGTGCTAACAGTGCAGCGCTTGCAGAGCTCAATACACAATACCGGTCTGTGTTAAGCGATTTTGAGGATCCAATTGAGGGTTTTAATAATATCGGTAGCAATAACTGAGTGTTAGCTGGCAGCAAAACCGCCAGTGGTAAACCGCTGTTGGCTAACGATCCTCATCGCAGTATTGCCACTCCCTCGCTGCGCTATTTAGTGCATCTCAATGCCCCCGCTGGCAACGGCAGTAAAGCTTGGAATGTGGTGGGGGCCGGCGAGCCGGTATTGCCCGATATTTCTATTGGCCACAACGAATACGGCGCCTGGGGGTTGACGATATTTCGCATCGATCAGGAAGATTTGATGGTCTATCGCACCCATCCAGACAATCCTAATAGCTACCGCTATCAGGATAATTGGCAGGCTATGGACATCGAAATGCAGTCGATTGAGGTGCGTGGCTCAGCCAGTAAACCTATTACGCTAAAATATACTGTACACGGCCCGGTGCTGTATCAAGACCCGGCCAATAATTTGGCCTATGGCCTGAAGGCGGCTTGGCTTGATCAGGGCGCTGCACCTTATCTTGCCAGTTTACGTATGGATCAAGCGACCAGTTGGCCGGCGTTTAGAGAGGCTTGCTCTTTTTCCGGCCTGCCCGGTGAGAATATGCTCTGGGCGGGTCGCGATGGCACTATCGGCTGGCAGTCGGTAGGTTTGTCGCCGGTGCGTTTTGGATGGGATGGTAGCCTGCCGGTTCCCGGTGATGGCGAGTATGAGTGGCAGGGTTATATGCCGATTAAGTCGATGCCGCATCTGCAAAACCCCAGCAACGGTTGGTACGGTACCGCCAATAATTTCAATGTACCGCCGGGCTACCCCAATGTATTTTCTGACTTCTACTCAGACCCGGCGCGAATTTATCGGCTGCGGGAGGTCTTAGACGACGCCACAAAACATAGCATTGAAGATAGTATGGTACTGCAGTACGACAATAAATCGATGACTGCAGAGCAGTTAACGCCGCTGCTCAGACCTTTGCCATTAGACTCGGATTCGAGTGCGGCGGCGGCGCTGTTTAAGGATTGGGATCATGTGATGGATCGCGATAGCGCTGCCGCGGCACTGTACGATCAATGGGAGTTAGCGCTGTTAGCGCAATTGCGGGAGCTCTACCTACCCGCGGATAAGGCGGCCGAGCTACCGGCGCTATCGAGGCATAAAATGTTGCAGTGGCTGCAAAGTGCACCGCGCTATTTGTTTGGTGATGACGCGCTGGCCGCCAGAGACAATGTTATGATTGCCAGCCTGCGCATTGCTGTTGACACCCTGCGCGCAAATATCGGTAACGATCCGACCCGCTGGCGCTACGGTCACTACCACTACGCGGAGATTCACCACCCCTTGAGCCAGTTGGTTTCGGTAGATCGGCGCCAACAGATTGATTTGCCGCGGCTGTCCCGAGGCGGTGCCAGTAATACCCTCAATGCTAACCGTGGCAATCGCCAACTCGCCGGCGCCAGTTTTCGGATGATAGTTGATACCGCCGATTGGGACCTGAGCCGTGCCACTAATGGCCCGGGGCAAAGCGGTGATCCGCGCTCCCAGCACTATCGGGACTTGTATGCGCCGTGGAATCGTGGCGAGTATTTTCCACTGTATTTTTCCCGAGAAAAAATTGATCGAGCGGCGGTTAGTCGAACCCTATTGCAACCGTTGCTGCACTAGGTTGAGCCGCCACTAGGTTGAGCTGTCAATGCGTTGACTCGCCACTATGTTGCCCTGCTAACATGTCGACCTGCTACTATATCGATTTGCTAGTACGCCGAGCGACCACCACGTCGACCCGCGAATACGTTGATCAGCCACCACTTCAACCCGCTAATACATCAAGGACATAAGCTATGTTAATCTCGGAACAAGCGCAAGGCGCGCTGAAAGGCAAGCGTATAGTCGATTTGTCGCGGGTCTTGGGTGGGCCCTATTGTACTCAGATGTTGGCGGATCACGGCGCCGAGGTGATCAAAATAGAACCCCCGCGAGGCGATGAAACCCGAGACTGGGGCCCTCCGTACCACGACGGCGACGCGGCGTATTTTATCGGCGTGAATCGGAATAAACGGTCGATGGGTTTGGACTTAAGTACTGCGGCGGGACGCGATGTATTACTGCGGCTGTTGCGCGGTGCCGATGTACTGGTGGAAAATTTCAAGCCGGGCACTATGGAAAAATGGGGCGTTGGCTATGAGCAACTGCAGCAGCAGTTTCCAGCTCTTATTCACTGTCGGGTTAGCGGTTTTGGCAGCGACGGACCGCTGGGTGGTTTTCCCGGGTACGACGCTATTGTTCAGGGTATGACCGGATGGTTTAGTGTTAACGGTGAGGCTGATAGTAATCCCACTCGGTTGGGTCTGGCACTGGTGGATATGGGCACCGGCCTGTATGCCGCAGTGGCCATCTTGATGGCGCTGATCGAGCAAAAGGAATCGGCGCAGGGCCAGTTTTTGGATATGACACTATACGATTGCGCGCTGGCACTGATGCACCCACATATCGTCAATTACCAGTTTTCCGGTGATATTCCCACTGCCACCGGTAATGCCCATCCCAATATCAGTCCTTACGATACCTTTCGCACCAAAACCACGGATATCTACATCGGTGCTGGCAACAACCGCGCCTACGCTAAGCTGTGCATTGAATTGCAGCGTCCGGAACTGATAGACGATGTGCGTTTTATCAACAATGCTGACCGAGTTCTCAATCGAGACGATCTAAAAGCGGAGTTGGAGTCGGTACTGGTCACATTACCGGGTGGTGAGGTTGCTGAGCGCTTGGCGCAAGCCGGTCTGGCATCGGGGCCGATACTCAATACGGCTCAGGCGCTAGCCCATCCCCATAGCAGCCATCGAGAAATGTTGGTGGAGCAAGACTGGTATAAAATGGTCGGTACGCCCATTAAATTGTCTCGTACACCGGGTGCACTTCACGGCAAGCCCCCCAGCTACGGCCAACACAGCCGTGAAATTATGGCACAACATGAATTCAGTGACAGTGAAATTGAGGCGCTTTTAGCTCAGGGCGTATTGTTGGAGCGTCGTCTAGACTAGCTAGGCACAGTTTTTATAGCTGCACAAACTGCTGCCAGGCCAGTAGCGACTGGTGAAAATCAGGCAGGCCACAGCTGGCATAGGAGCCGTCGTCAAAGAGTTGGGTTTCTTCGGGCAGGTCGAACTCGCGCTCCATTTCCAGTGGCATGACGGCCACCTCTAGGATATTGAGGTGTAGCTGTGACTCGCTGCCGTACAGCGCTCGTTCATTTATCCTGCCATCCAATAGTTGCTGAACAATATTGAGCAGCTCATCGACAGCCTGTTCATCACTGCCTAGCTCCATTGAAAACCAGTTGCCCAGTGCTTCAAAACCCATCGAAAATTCGGCGACAGGGCGGTCGTATTCGTCGAGGGTGAATTCGTAATCCATACTGTGCTCTAACTAAGAAATAAAGGCGATAGTCTAGCAGAAAAACGGCTCGGGGTATTGTGCGTCTATGCCTCGACAGCACCCAGCGCTGTGCTATATTTTACTGACCAACAGGCGATGGATCGCAATGGTGCAAGGAGGCGCACAATGGTAATAGAGTATGAAAAATCTCTGTTGTCTAAGCTGAGTGGTGAATTTGTCGTTCCCAGTCAGGAGCGAATTTTTCGCGAATATACCGAAGGCGAACGTTTTATACGTCTGCGGGTTATT
The DNA here is from genome assembly GCA_047623385.1 of Paraglaciecola psychrophila. Classification (GTDB taxonomy): domain Bacteria; phylum Pseudomonadota; class Gammaproteobacteria; order Pseudomonadales; family Dasaniaceae; genus Oceanicoccus. The sequence goes on along the minus strand of JBLHLU010000147.1, from coordinate 4,029 downwards.
TGGATGATGGCCTGCTTTTTTTTCCTTTTTTTTGGTTTTTTTGACTTTCAGTCCATCGCCCATTACCAGCCGATTATTGCACTGCGTTTGGGGATTTTTACGATCGGACTTACGGTTATTGGATTAACGTATAGCCGGTTGTCTATCGCGCTCTTCGATAGCTTATTGTTTATAGCGTTGGCGCTAATTGCCGTATTTTATAGCACTATCACCTATCTAAGGGTCGAGTCAGTTGCCTATCAACCAGGCAGCAGCATTGTTTTGTCAATGGGCTTTTATCTGTTTTCTCCCAACCGTTTTGTGCTGACGTGTAGCAACGGCTTGTTCTGTTCTGCGATGTTGACCTTGGCCTCGAAAGGTAGTCAAACACCGACGCTGGTGCAAAGTTTACAAGATAATATGTATCTTTTGCCAGCTAATATATTAGCGGCTAGTGCGTTGCTGCAGTTCAATCTAATTCGTCGTAGTCATTATATTAAGCAACGGCGGTTAGAAAGTGAGGTTGTGTTGCGTAAAACAGCGCAGTGGGAGCTGTATCGTGAGCACAAGCGGTCGCAGCAATTGCTGTTCGATATTTTGCCTAGGCACATTGTCGAGCGCCTCGAAAATAATAAAAATGGCCAGCAAATAATTGCCGACCACCACTCCAGCGCCACGGTGTTAGTGGCCGATATTGCGCATTTTGCGCACTTAGTAGCCACCCTGCCGGTAACCACGCTAGTGCAGGTTCTCGATGCCGTACACTGTTGTTTCGAACGGCAGTCGCAGATCTACGGCATGGAGAAAATTCAAACCAGTGGTAACCGCTATTTATTCGTCGTACGAACAGCTAGTGATCAGGCTAATCACGCCTTGCCGGCGGCTGAAATGGCGTTGACTATGCAACAAGAAATTAAAAAGTTGTCGCAGCGTTTTACCCTGCCTATGCAACTGCATATCGGCATTCATTCCGGAGCCATTGTCAGTGGTGTTATCGGCCACCGAAAATTGTGTTACGACGTATGGGGGGACACCGTGGTTGTAGCCGGATACATTGCCGCTAACAGCGGTGATGGTAACATTCAATTGTCAGCTAGCAGCTACCAGTTGTTGGTATCAGGCTTTGTATTCACCAAGTCAACGCCGCTGCAAATAGTGGGCAGGAAACCGGTCGAAGTTTGGCGGTTAAAAGGCTGGCGAGATATTGTCAGTATCGAATCGCAGTCAAAACTAAGCCCCTAGTCGAGCCGCTATGGGCAGTTCGCGCTGCAATGTGAAATCTATTGAAATAAGCTGTTGGAAAATAGAAGGAAGTGAAATAGAAAGAAGCGAAAATAGCTAATCCAGTATTCAACTAGAAAAGCGTATTCGACGATGTTATTCAAGATAATGCATCAGCGTGCTGTTTATTAAGCAGCGGTTATCAAATTGTCGAGACCAACCCGCAATAACACCTAAGCCGGGGTATGCAGAGCCAGTCCGCAGTTATTTGCAACTGGCCCAGGGCAACGCAGCGGTGCGCGTTATGGTAGTAGCCGATCACCGTACCACTAGGGCCTTTTTGTTCCGATGTAGATTTTGCAGTGCCCTAAGACAATACTGATTAAGGCGATGGCCGGCTGCCGACGTCGTTAGCTACGGCTAGGCCCGGCAAGGGCAACAATAACAGCGCCAACGCCAACACCAGCTTGGGCTATCATTGTGGCCTTACTAAGCCGGTAATCGCAGTATTAAACGACGTTGCTGCCGGGGTGACTTTGGTTTTGTGTGCGGTAGCGCTGGGGGTAGCGAGCGCAACCACTGCCCACCGGGATTTTATCTTTCCGGCTGAGCCTGCTCTGTGCTGCCCCAGCTTATGGCAGCGAACTAAACCAACGATGTGCTGTTGTCGAGTTGGTTTTACCGCGGCACAGGCTATGATCATGGACTTTTTAGAACCACTGATAAGCTGATGCATCAACTACTGCTGCGCGTAGCTACAATCACACCAACGGTTTTGTCGGGCTCGATGCGTCAAAGCAAAGGGTAAATGTAGAGTGACATGCACCCGCTTAACCCGCTAAGCATTCGCGCGGTCCAACTAGCGACTGTCGGTCACGGTGGCGCGCAAAACTGTAAATAAACCGGCATGTTAGTAACTTATATCATGCTGCGTGGGGTACAAGCTGAAGCTTTGCCAGCGGCGTAGCAGCTAAAATGTTGGCGGAAACGAGGCCGATAACCGCGTCACCGCCCAATACCTAAACTCTATAGTCGATTACTTCTTGTTCGACTGTATTGCGGTTTTTGTTAATTGCCGGCATTGCACTGGCCGCTGGATAACGATTGCCGTGTAGGCTCACACATAAATTGGCAATTTTCTCTAATAAGATGTCACTTCCGGTATTGAGGTTATCTAGGTGTCGGTATCCAGCCCGTTAACGGACATAAAACTTACCCGATTGTTCGGTCATTTTGGGGCAGCTAAGCGCCAAAAGCGGCCATTAGGAGGTTGGTAGTTTAGACTGAAACGGACATACATAACGCTAAGTGAAGCGGCATTTTAGCTGTAAAACAGCGCTTTAAAATGTCCCGCTTGCACGCCTTGTTACAACTTGCCTCAAGTGTGGCATATTGCTACAATGTGTGCAAGATGCAGCAGTGGAGGATCATGACATGGCGACAACAAGCGTACGATTAGACCAAGACCTTATTGAGAAAGCTACAATTATGGCGAAAGCCTTGAATCGTACACCGCCCAAGCAGATTGAACACTGGGCAAAAATTGGTGAGATCATGGAAGATAACCCAGATTTACCTTACGAGTTTGTAAGGCAGGCGATAATTGCCGAAGCCGAACGAGAAGCAGGAAAACTGGAGAGCTACGACTTTGGCTAAAGCTAAGAGTGTTTTACAAACGCCGACTTTCAAAAAAGCCGTAAAAAAAATTAAGCCGGCCCAGAAAAAGGAACTGGATACTGCTGTTAAAGAGGTAATGGCCAAACCAACTCTTGGCGAGCAGAAAAAAGGGAATTTGGCATTTTTGCGTGTATACAAATTCAAGATGAATAAGCAGCTTACATTATTGGGGTATAGTTTCGATGATGGAACTTTAACTCTAGAATTAATGGCGTTTGGATCCCACGAAAACTTTTACCGCGATATCAAGCAACGCACATAGAGTTGTAACGCCGCCATAAAGGGCGCGCGCTTTTTACGCGTCCCAGGCCACGTTGTTTTAGTGCCCACTTTCATGGCCTTGTTATGGTGCGCCAATCTTACCTCCCTTGGTCCTCTTGGTCCCAACTATGGACAATGGAGCAGTCTGATTATTGGCTGGGCCTAGTGTCGGTTTCCGCATCATTTGCTAATTCTACCTCGGATCCGACTGAGTGCTACTGGAGTAATCCCGAGATAGCGAGCGATGTCTTTCTGCTTAACCTTGTCGAGAAGTTTAGGCGAGTCTTCGAGCAGCGTTTGATATCGGGCCTTAGCAGATTGGGTTAGCAACTCCCGTTCCCGCCGCTCTTTTTCTATCCCATAGTCAAGCAGATGATCGATGACTTCCATTGAAAGCTGGAGATCGTCTTGGCTGGTGTTGTACAAACGCTCGAAATCAATCTCGACCACAACAGCAGGTTCCAAAGCGACCAAATTGAATGTACTAGCCTCCTCAGCATGTGTCGAGGATAGGCTGCCAATTATGTCACCTGGGAAGACGAACGACTTGACCATTTCTTTGCCTTCGTCAGAAATGTAATACGCTTTCAGAATTCCTTCCGCGAGTATATAAATCGACCGGTTCCGGTCTCCTTGTCTGAAAACATACTGGCCAATCTCTAGCGTTAGTCGCTGCCCATATTCCTCAGCGAATTCATTAAATGTCATTGACGTTAACCTAGGTTAATGCAGATTGTTTGGAGCCATCTTACTATAGCTATCAACAACAACCAAAAAAAGGCGTAATCCATGCAAACCGCACTAATCAGTACAGCCATGAAAACCGCACTAATCCGAACAGGTCGAACTCTACTAGCATTGTATTTCCTCTACCCAGGCATCATGAAGTTT
>JBLHLU010000146.1:0-9745 GCA_047623385.1 Paraglaciecola psychrophila | reverse complement strand
CCACTTGCTTGGCTTTATTTGCCAGTCGTGCGGTGGTCTGTAATATGTCTCTACCCTCAGCTAATATAAGGCGCCCGGCGGGTGTTAATACCGAGCGTCGTCCCTGTCGCTGAAACAGCGCAATATCTAACTGATCTTCCAGTTTTTGCACCGCATAAGACACCGCGGAGGTCGCCTTGTTAAGCTCTTCTGCCGCTTTTGCAAAACTTCCGCGCCGGTCAATGGCATCGAGTGTTTCTAGAACCTCTATGGTTATTGGATTTCGTCTCATCTGACAGCTCACAACAGTTCTGTTATTTAGAACATTCTAAGCCAACAGTAGCGCGGCTAGTGAATTATTTTGTGGCTTACTGCGCGCGACTGCGGCTGCAGGGGGCTGCCCTTGTCGATGAAGCCCAGTTTATCGGTGCAGCGATACCAACAGCAGTGCAGTGAGCCTTTGAGCTGCCAGTCAGTGCCGCGTTGTAGCCGATGTTTAATCGCTGTCTTTTTCTTTGCTGCGGTCGCTGCCGCCGGTAGCTGATGCTTTGGAAAAACCCGAGACAAACTTTTGAAATTGTTCCATGCCCTGTGCGCCTAGGGGTAAAAAACGTTTCATCATCAACTCAGGGTTAGTCATTTCGTCGATCGATTTTTCCATCTTTTCCTGTACCTTGGCCAGTATTTGCTGCTGCATGGGCTGCACATCCGGTAGTCCCATTATTTTTCGGGCTTCTTCTGGGCTGAGATCTATATCGACAGTTATTTTCATGAATTTACCGTTGTATTTAGGATGAGCCTAGCGGCCACTACTGTTGTCTAGTAGTTATACCGCTAAGCTTAATAGCTTGTCAATTCTTCAATCTGTAGGGTCTACACGTCGTAAATTCACTGGCTAGTGCGTGCCACAACAGCGCTGTGGGTTTGATCGTTAGGTGGCCCCCGCGGCTCGCGATACCGGTAGTATGGCGCTGTCGGAGGAGGTTGTGGTACACGGTTTGGGCCCATGCCTGAGTTCAGCAGGCACTCGCCAACGTCGAACCTAGCAGCATTTTTGTGCTGCACATCGGGTGCTGATCAAAATGTTTCATTTTCGCTGTGTACTGATACCGTTATATCGCCTGAATTACTCGAAGAAATAACAAAGGTGATGGGGCTGCAGCAAATCAGGCAGTCCTCGATATATTCCTGTTCGATATCTTCATTATCGACCAATACCGCGATTGCTTCGCCACAATAGGGGCAGCTAATCGTTCTTTCGTTTAGTTGATGCATGGTTTTCCGTAGTCTGTAGCTAACGACAAATGATCAACCGCTAGCAGCTGATCCGTTGGGTGTTAACAATGAAAATGCTTCGCTAGAATCACTTTCAGAGCTATGGTGACGATCATAGTGGCTGCCACTGGAAAATCAATAGTGATTACGGCCGTAAAATCAATCGATCTATCGCTGTTAGCCCGGTGGTTGATGGCAGTGACAAAGCCCAGCTAGAGCTTTGTGTAAAGACCTACATTTTGCAGGGGCACTGGCTGGTTTGCAGTGGTTGGGAACTTTCCAATCGGTAATAATAATCAGTCTAAATTCTGGTAGAGTGGTTGCGGTGCTACCGCTAAACCATTATGTAGGTGATCGCGATGAATAAACTTGATATGGGTGGCCAGTTGCCCGACTTCACCTTAAAAGTGGGTGAGTCTGACATCATTAGTTTGCCAGCGGATATTGAATCTGACTATGCGGTGATTCTATTTTATCGCGGCCACTGGTGACCTTACTGTATCCGTCAGTTAGGCGGTTATGAAAAAAACCTAGAGGCATTACGCCAGCTAGGTGTCAGTGTCTTTGCAGCCACAGTCGATTCTCTGGAGGAAACTGCATCGGTAGCGCTGCCGCTCTCATTCCCAGTAGCCTGGGGTGTCGATCGGGAGTTGGGTGATCTGCTGGGTGCATTTTGGGAGACGCGCCGAGACCATATCCAACCGACTGAGTTTTTGGTCAATAAAAAAGGACGGGTGTTGTCATCAACATATAGCACTTCGCCTTTGGGGCGAATGGACGCCGATGAAACCGTCACACTAATGAAAATGATTACCGCTAGCAAAGGCTAACTTTTACGCTATAGTGCCAGCGGCTGTCGGCCGAGGGTGTTTTGTACCGGTAGAATTATAGTGTCTGCACGGTTGCTGTGCTGTGCGGCTATCAGACACTTGTTAGTAAAGCGCAGTACCCAGTAGTAACCCACTAACGGTGAAACAATCCAACAATAATTTCCTGTGCTGTGGTCGAGTGCCACGCACAACAGCTAAAACATATTGCGGTGAGCCACATCGCGGTCAAGTAGTTTGGAATATCCATAGGCCAGTACTGTTCTGGCTAGTAGATGAATTCATCAAGAGGCTATAAGCAATGATTACGTTAACCATTAATGATCAGTCCAGGTCACTGGGCGATATCGATCCTGAAACGCCTTTGTTATGGGCACTCAGAGATACACTGGGACTAGTCGGCACAAAATTTGGCTGTGGTATTGCGATGTGCGGTGCTTGCACTGTTCATATAGACGGTGCGCCGAGCCGAGCTTGTCAGTTACAGGTTGGCCAGTTGCAGGGCCTTGCGATAACCACCATTGAAGGTATAGCCCCCTCCGCTGACACGCTGCACGTGCTGCAGCAGGCCTGGATCGACCACGATGTACCTCAGTGTGGTTATTGCCAAGCCGGACAGATTATGACGGCGGTGGCGTTGTTGAAAGACAACCCCAAGCCCAGTGAGGGCGAAATTGATACTGCCATGTCGGGCAACCTATGTCGCTGCGGTACCTACACCAGAATTGTGGCAGCTATTCAGGATGCTTCCGGCAAACTTGCATTAACGGCTGACGGCCAAAATCAGGGAGAGATCGCATGACTAATTACCGTGATGGCGGCTTCGTCGACCCCACCGACGCGCTGTTAGCGAATCATCTGGCGCCTAAATTTACCCGCCGACAGTTTTCCGTATTGCTCGGTATTAGCAGTGGTTTTGCGCTGGGCATGTCCAGTGGTGTTAATGCCGCCGGGGCAGCGCTTGCCCCCAGTACCCGTGCCGCCGACATGAACGCCTATGTCCATATCGGTGACAATGGCGATATTGTTATCTATGCACCTAACCCCGAAGTTGGGCAGGGCGTTAAAACCTCGCTGCCAATGATTGTAGCCGAAGAGTTAGACGCTAATTGGGACAGTGTAACGGTGGAAAATGCAGCGGTAAACGGTGCTAAATACGGCGCGCAATTTGCCGGTGGCTCGCTGTCGATTCCCCAGCGCTGGGATGAAATGCGCAAAATGGGTGCCATGGTTCGGCAGATGCTGTTAGCCGCCGCAGCCCAGCAGTGGCAGCTGCCAGTGGCGCAATTGACCACCGCTGACTCTTTTGTGATTGACAGTGCTTCGGGTAAAAAAGCCAGTTATGCCGAGCTTGCCAGCGCTGCGGCAACACAAAAAGTGCCCGAGCAGGACGATTTACAGTTTAAGAAAACCGCCGACTACCGTCTACTAGGCAGGCGTATTACCGGCGTCGACAACCACAGTATTGTCACCGGTGCGCCGCTGTTCGGTATTGACACCACCGTGCCGGGTATGTTGTACGCGACCTTTACCAAGTGCCCGACGATTGGTAGCAAGGTAGTATCGGCCAATTTGGCAGAGATTAAAAAGTTGCCAGGGGTTATTGATGCCTTTGTCATGGACGGCAATGTTGATGTCTATAAATACGATGCCCGCAATGCTGAGCTATCTTCCGGAGTAGCGATTGTAGCCGGTAGTACTTGGCAGGCATTCAAAGCTCGGCGCAGTCTAAAAATAGAATGGGATACCAGTAAAGCCTCAACCGACAGTTGGACGGCTATTAGTTTAGAGGCGCGGGAAATAGCCAAGCGCGAAGGCACTGAAATTACCCTAGAACAAGGTGACGTCGCCGGGGCTTTCAACCGCGCTGAGGCGGTAGTAGAAAGCTTATATAGTACCGATTTTGTCTCCCACGCACAGTTGGAACCGGAAAACTGCGTTGCCCACTTTAAGGGTGATACCCTAGAGGTGTGGGCGCCGACCCAAACGCCGATGGCGGTACCGGGTTCTCTAGCGGCGCTTATGGAAATGCCGGTTACAGCCATTACCGTTCACCAGATTCGCGGTGGCGGCGGTTTTGGCCGACGTCTGTCCAATGAGTATGTGCACGAGGCTGCACTTATTTCGAGAAAGGTGGCGGCGCCGGTAAAACTGCAGTGGTCCCGTGAAGACGATATGGCTTTTGACTATTTTCGTGTCGGCGCTTTTTATTCGCTGAAGGGGTCACTGGACAAGCAGGGTAAACTCAATGCTTGGAGCAACCATGTTATTGCGCTGTCTGCCGACGGTGAAAAGCCCAATGCCGGGGCCGGCCTTCGGCCCTTAGACTTCCCGGCAAAAATGATCGAACACGTAAAAACAAGCCAGAGCTTAGTGGCTTCTAAAACGCCTACCGGATATTGGCGTGCGCCCAGTTCTAACTCTTTTGCTTTTGCCGAGCAGAGTTTTGTGCACGAGCTGGCGGTCAAGGCGGGACGCGATCATCTCGAATTCTTAATTGAATCACTGGGTGAGCCAAAATGGTTGGAACCTGACAATATCGCTTCGTTAAATACCGAGCGGGCCATTAACACGATTAAGCAGGTGGCGAAAAATTCCGGTTGGGGTAAGGACATGCCCGCGGGTAGGGCGCTGGGGCTTAGTTTTTACTTTAGCCATGCTGGCCACATTGCAGAAGTGGCTGATGTCAGTGTCGATGACAACAAAAACGTCACCGTACACAAGGTGTGGGTTGTTGCCGACGTAGGTCCGATTGTTAACCTCAGCGGCGCTGAAAATCAGGTGCAGGGCTCTGTTATCGACGGTATCAGTACGCTGGCGGCGCAAACGATTAGTATCGAAAACGGTGCTGTGCAGCAAACCAATTTTCATCAATACCCGCTGCTGCGTAGCAATCAGCGGCCAAAAATGGATGTGCAGTTTTTGGCGACAAACTACAAGCCTACAGGCCTGGGAGAGCCGGCACTACCGCCAATAGCGGCGGCGGTGTGTAACGCTATCTTTACTATTAGTGGGCACCGTATTCGTCAGTTGCCGATTATTAATGAAGGCTTCGTGGTCTAACTAGTCGGATTGGCTATGCAATCCACTAACGGATTGCATAGGCTCAGTGACAGCGGCGTTTATACTCGGTGAGTCAGCAAGGGCTAAAACGGCTCTGGCTTGCGCTACATTATTGCAATACAGTCTCAACTACAGTCTTAACTACAGCCTGCATAACAAATACGGTTTTTCCTGCGCGGCTTCGATCGGCGCGCATTCGAGGGGGTCTTTCACATTAGTTCAGGTTCGGCTCCAGTCAACAACGACAGTTTCTCTGTGCGCTCGATGGTTTATCAGCCCCTGTTGGCGTTGAGCAGCACCCTGCAGCCTTCGCCCCTGCAGACAATACCAGCGGTTGACTAGCCATCTTCTGAGCTGCCGTTCTCCGCTAAAACTCAAGGGGGTATTATCGATGGAGTCTGCCCCGCAGCGCCTTGTAACCGATCAACTATCTGCCGGCTAATGCGCAGCTTTAGAAAATAGGCATGCGTTTGGTGCTGAGTAGCTTGTTCGCTAGGGCACATTAGGTTGTTGATGGTGATTGAGCACTATAACAAGATGCGCTATCTATGCCGGGTGCTACCGTTGACCTGCGTTGATCGGCGCGAGCGAGCCTAGTTTTACCCGTTCTAATTCGACCCGCGGGTAGCGATCAATCTGAGAAGTAAGAATTTACAATACTAGTAGGACGGCGCGATTACGATCGAGGAGCGAAGGATGAAAAAAGTTTTTGTGAGTTATCAGTTACCCGCTGAACAGTTAGAGCGGTTATCTGCGGTTTGCGAGGTAGACCTGTGGTTGGGCAAGGGCGCTATTCCCCGTGAGCAGTTGTTGGCCCGCTGTGCCTCAGTTGACGGTATCATCTGCCTATTAAGCGATATCATAGACGCTGAATTTTTGCTGCACTGTCCTCGCCTACGGGCGGTGTCTACTGTCTCAGTCGGTGTCGATCACGTTGATGTTGAGGCCCTCAGTGCCAAAAAAATTGCTTTGGGGCATACCCCTGGGGTGTTGGTAGATGCCACCGCTGACCTTGCTTTTGGTCTGTTATTGGCTGCGGCTCGGCGTATACCCGAGGGCGATGCTTATGTACGCAGCGGCGGTTGGCAGGGGGCAAGTTGGTCGCCCAAGGCTTTTTTGGGCAGCGGTGTTAGCGGTAAAACACTCGGCATTGTCGGCTTGGGCGAGATCGGTCAAGCCGTTGCGCGCCGTGCCGCAGGCTTTACTATGCCGGTGTTGGCGTGGAGTCGCTCTGGGCGTAAGGTAGCGGGGGTGCAAAATGTGTCGCTGGCAGAACTGTTAGCGCAGTCAGATTTTGTTAGCCTTAATGTGGCGCTAACCGAGCAGACTCGTGGTTTGATTGATGCCAAGGCCTTGGCCACGATGAAACCCGGAGCAGTGCTGATCAATACCGCTAGAGGCGGTATTGTCGACGAACAGGCACTGGCACAGGCACTGACCGAAGGTCGTCTGGGCGGTGCCGGGTTTGACGTTTTTCTTGAAGAGCCGGTAGCCGCCGACAACGCACTTTTTTCTGCCCCGCACTTTGTTGCCACCCCGCATATCGGCAGCGCTACCGCGGAGACTCGTCGGGCGATGATGGACTTGGCGGTGGACAATTTGGTCGCAGCAATGGCAGGGCGCACTATGCTGCGATGCTTTAATCCTGAGGTTTATGATTTACCTATAGCTGACTAGTTAGCACCGACTCGTTAAGCGAGGTTTTTTAGCTCGGTCTATTACGGCGTCAATGTCTGCTAATCTATCTTACTAAACTGTTGATGCTTACCGTTGAAAGTTGGCTTGCAGATACTGGGCAACAAAGACAAAGACAAAGACAAAGAGGTATTTGTTGTGTCTCTCGATTGAGCGCAGTCTGTTATAGAGCAATCTATTGAAGCACAATCTATTGTCGCGCAGTCTATTGAAGGGTAGGAACCTCTACGAGTATAAGAATGTTCTCTTATACTCGTAGAGGTTCAGTGCCAGCGTTAGCTGCTCGCTTGGCCGACGATGGGTGATGGCGCGTTTTTAACCCTATTTTGCCGATTAATATTTCGCGACAGCGGAATTAATACCAGTGCATACACCGGTATAAATACTACAGCCAACATCGCTAGAGCAAAATTCACCCCACTGTAGTCGACAAAAAATCCGGCCATCGGGCCCATCACAATAAATATGGCTCGAATCAACAGGCTAACCAATGAGTTCACCGTAGCTCTAAAATCAGCGCTAAGGCGTTTGTTCAAAGCTCGGTAAAACATCACTAAACTCAGCCCGCGGCCCAGCGGAAAGACCAAACAAAATGCCAGTCCCAACAAGCCCTCGAACGTCGCCATGCCGACAAAACCGACAATAGGAAGTGTTGCCACCAACAGTATCAATCGGTTTGCGCCTAACATTTTCTCCACCGCCGCGGCGTAGTGCGCGCTGATACTGCGTACTACAGACAGTATTGCCCACAAATAGCCAAACCACTCGATCGGTACCTGCTGCACTTGCCAGTATTTCTGAAACATCCAAAACGACAGCAGCGCTGACAGGCTCAATGCAACAATAGCCAACACTGTCCACAATACCAAGGGGTCCTTAGTAATGGCTTGTTTCACTTGGCTGGCATTGTCTCGGTGGCTACTAAGGCTTAGCTGGCGCGGTGCTTCTACCAACGTAAGGGCGCATAGCAGCACCAAAAAGCTGATTAACGCCTGTACCATCAAAATCCAATCCAGAGACCAATAGCTCAATGCACTAGCGCCCAGCGCTGCACATCCGCTACCTAATCCTTCCAACGTCGTTAGTCGTGCTATATGTTTGCCGCTGTCTTTGTTGTGTTTTTTGCTGCAGCTATTCAGCGCATTTTGGGTATCGTAGACCAGCGCCATATCGGCACCGGAGCATAGGCTAACAGCAACGCCCATCAGTAATTCATAGAATAAAAATTCATTAAAGCTGCTGGCTTGAATTAGAAAAGCAAAAGCCATAAAGCCAACTAAGGCACCACAAATAATGACATTTTTACGGCCCCATAAATCTGCCAGATAACCGCTGGGTACTTCACAGATAACGATCACGGCTGCGAACAGCGCTTGGGTTTGCAAAACTTCAGACATACTCAAGCCGTGCCGCTGCAATAGCGGTACAAAAACAGCTGTGATGATCATCGCCGACTGTAAAAACGTCATTAGATAAATTCTAATAATGTTGCGATGAAGGATCTTTTCCATGAGAACTACCTCTACGTATTAAATCTGTTGTAGAAGCCAGGAGAATATCAAGTCGGAGTGTCGGACATTAAGAGTCAAAATAGTGATGAGTCATAACGAAAAAAGCCCCCGGACTTTGAATTCTCGGAGGCTTTTACGTTAATCAAAAAAATTAATAACTATACCTTCGGGAACCGCCCCATATACCCATGGAATCGCACACAGTACATCGATGTACTGAGTGGCGCCTTGGCCTGTGGTTTTTGTTTACGGTCAATGGTATTCATGATTAATTTTCGTCAGTGAATTTTAAGATGCAATATTCTATGCTTTTATAAAAATTGTCAAGCACAACATAAAGATAACTCTGAATATAATGTGCCACAATCGCTAATTAGTGATTCAGCTACTGTCGTGGATTGTAGGTGGGTACGACGGGCAACAGTGATACGAAAAACTACTAACGGGACAGTTGCGTGCTTGAGTTTTTCGACGAGTGTTTTGTGTTCAGTAAAACGGCTAGGAATAATGGAGTGTAGGTCAGTTGCTCATTTCGGCGGGGCATATATTGATCGATATATTTCGACGGTATTATTTACGTTGTCTCGATATGTTTTCGGTTGATGGCTGCCAACACGTTCTTAGTTGTGAATGAGTTGTATACGTATTCACGCTCGAAACGGGGAATGCAATGACGCTGCCATCGGCGGCTGCCCGCAGTGTTTTCATCGATCCACGGGTAAAGCCCCATCGCCTACTGTATTGGTAGTGTTTTAACAACATGTCGTGGTGCGCCATTGACGATATGCGCCAGCGCAAAGGAACTAGTGCGAACAACAATAGTAATATTAGTCTATGGCTCAGTGCTGATCGTGACCTCAGTTTGTTAGTATTTGCTACAGTAATGTAACAGCGGGTTAATAATGAAAGCGAGGGTATACAAAAGCTAGGAGAGGAGTACAGAGCGCTTTGATATCGACGAGCTGGCCACAGTGATAGTCAAAAACCATGAGCTTCTTATTAAGGTTGATGCGGCCGCGGCTAGCAAGGTTGACCCTGGGCTGTGTAGTTTCAATTTGCTGTGCCGTGGCTCCGGCTGGCTTAGCGTCTTGCAATGGCTAACTAAAAAAATACCTTATTGGCTGGTTATTTCTCCGTCGAGCTTGCAGTGCTTGGCAGCGGCGACAATGTGCCGATTAATAAGACCGGTGGCAGTATCGGCACCTTTGTAGTGTGGTGAGCATCGGCGCTGAGGTAGCCGCGGTTGATAGCGCTACTAAAGAAGTGATGCGGCGCCGGCACCGATTATTTATCGCCGATGAGCAATAGGGCTTCCACCTAGTCTATTGGGGTGTCGCCCATTGCTATCAAAATACTCTGCTACTTTGTTGAGTGTCGTTTTAAATCTCCACGGTA
>JBLHLU010000145.1:0-9806 GCA_047623385.1 Paraglaciecola psychrophila | reverse complement strand
AAGTAGGCATTTGAGTAAGCATTTGAGTAAGCATTTGAGTAAGCATTGTAGCTAGGTTAGCGGTTGTATTGCTCGCCTCTGGTGTTGCTTATTTGTCGCTTAATCGGACTGCGGGCGGCTCCTTCTTTGTTACCAACAGGCGCCATAGCAACGGCCTTTTTTTCGGTTAGCCGGCTTTTTAGTCGACCTCCACACTCAGACCGATTACAGTAAGACCTGTTGGCCCATAGCAATACCCATTACCCCTAAATCAAATCGCGACAGGCCGGCGCAGTGCCACTTATTACGGCCTCAATACTCACCATCAAACTAAGCGAGACAGCACAATGCGCAGGGTAATATTTAACCAGAAAGGCGGTGTCGGAAAATCCAGTATCGCTTGTAACTTGGCGGCCATTAGCGCCAACCGAGGCTTCAAAACACTGGTTGTCGATCTCGATGTGCAGGCTAACTCCAGCTATTACCTAGGCCATAAGCGGCCGCTAACACAGGGTTACCAGCAAGATCAGGGGCGTGAAAGCTCCATTGTCGGCCTGTTTAAACAATCCATGGAATTTTTCGCACCCAAAAAAGATCCCTTGGAGCATATTGTCGCCACCGAATTCGAAAACCTGTCGCTGATGGCATCAGACCCGGCACTGGATTTAATGGAGCGGGAACTGGAGTCGCGCTACAAAATTTACACCCTGCGGGACGCGCTGATAAAACTGGAAGATCACTTTGATCATATCTATATCGATACTGCTCCGGCCTTCAACTTTTATAGCAAGTCGGCACTGATCGCCGCCCAAAGTGTTTTGATCCCCTTCGACTGCGATTCATTTTCACGTCAGGCACTGTACAGCTTGCTGCGCAATATCACCGAACTCAAGCAGGACCACAATGCCACGCTGGCCATTGGTGGGGTTATTGTCAATCAGTTTAATCGTCAGGCGCGCTTCCCCAGTGCGCTAGTTAACGAGTTGATCGAGGAAGACTTTCCGATTCTCAGCCAGTATATTTCGTCGTCAGTAAAAATGAAGGAATCCCACGGCTTTCAAAAGCCGCTGATACACTTACAGCCAAAACACAAGTTGTCGCTAGAATTCCAAGCGCTGTTTGACGAGATCGCGGCCCGAGGTTAGTCCTGCTCGGGGCAAGTCTTGCCCGGAGCAAGACCTGCCCGGAGCTAAACCGGTCTGGCGACCAACTCAGCAGTCTGAGTACGGCGCACCGTGACCGCAGCAAGATCAGGAGTTGACAGGTCTATGCCCTCCACCACTGAGGCGGTGTAAATCGCCTCATTAACCCGATAAATCGTACCCATCAAATGCCGTCGAATCGTTGCGGTGATTTTACTATTGGGAATGCGCTCCAAATAAAACCATACACTGTATTCCAATGCGTAATTACCGGTATTAGTCAATGCGCTCTCGAAGGGCTTATTGCGATTGATCTTGATCTCATTGTCCTCGCAGGCGCTTTCAAAGGCTCGCTGAAACAGTTTTTCGATACGGCTTTTAAACTGCTTCAGGGCTTCGAGGCGCTGCTCACTATTGCCCTCAAATTGCGGATAGCCGATATGATAGACCAATCTTTTACGGATACCGTCGGTACTGGCAATGCGGCTTAAATTGTCGATTTTACTCTGTATAAAACGGCTATTCTTGACCAAGGTGCGGTGGTTATTGCGAATGTCATAGAGAATAATGTAAATAAAAGACACTTTATTAATAATGTATTCGTCGCTGTAACCGTCTACCACCACCACATCGCCGTCCTCCAGCATTTGGGTGTTGAGAATAATCAAACCGCTAATGATATCCGGCGCCCATACGCTGCTGGTAAAGGCTAGGAACGCAAAGATAATACCGAAAATACCGGTCGTTTCGAGTAGGCTGTTGGCCCCCCAGATGACAATAAGCGCGTAGATCGAACTGATCACAATCATAATCAGCAAGACGATATCAACGAGGCGGCTGCTATAGGTTTCCACAAACAGCTTTTTTTCGTCCAACTCCTTTTCCATACCAAATTTTTTCAGCACCAAAAAAGACATAATACTGTACAGCAACAAACTGGCGTAGAGCGCCATCAACGTCACCCCCGCCTTAATAAAGTAGTGCTGATAATCTGGGCTAAAAGACAGCAGCACCAGATCGAGTAGTTGCAATACCATCACTAGTACATTGAGGTAGCGCAGCACGGTTACCTTGGAGTCGCCTTCCCGACCGCGTTCGACAATATCTAGTAGCGGTTTTGCAAAGACAAACAGCAGCGCGTTGATAGCAAAAATCATCCCGTGCACAATCCATTCCAGCTGGGTTAGTTCGGGAATGAGGACATCGAATGAGGGCAAGACAAACTCCTGGAGGTAGATTGCAGTATTCTTGGGAGAAGATTCCCTATATTATTGGCAACTGAGTATAGGTGAAAACCTGGCGCTAAACAGAATAAATTTGGGGACATGAATGAGTAGCGACGATACTAACACCGGCGACAGCAGCACCGAAAACACTACCGACAGCACCATCGACAGCACCGCTGAGAACACTACCGGCAATACCACCGAGAACGCCACCGAGAACACCATTGATCTCAATTTGCTAGAGCTTGTTAGTATTGCGGCAAATTCAATGGAGCAGCTGTTTATCCGTGCCAACAAAGAGAAAGCCAAAGCCACCTTTAAAGGCCTTAAAAACGGTAAAACCGAGCATTTGGGCAAAGTGAAAATTGCCGGGGTTATCGAACCGACTGTCAGTATGAGCTTGGACTATAGTGAGTTCCGCGGCCCCGGTTTCAATTTTGACGTATTTACCCAGGCGCTAACGGCTCTATTGCGCCAACTCGCGGTCAAATTCAATAGCAAAGACGACATGAATATTTTACCGGGAGAAAACAACAGCCAGCTAATTCACGTACCGGGCATCGTAAAAATTGCCGATCAATTCAATGTGCTGGTATTCGCTATCGAATTGGGTCAGCTGCAGTCAATCAATTTCAAACTGATGTTCATCGACCCCAACCAGTATCCCGCACTGGCCGCTGAGCAATCGGCAGACTCGCCTTCAACTTAGAACTAGTGATGCGGTGTGGCTCGGTAACAAGCGGTCGATCAGCGTTAACTGTTGACGACCGCGCCGTTGTGGTCTCAGGCCTTGGCCCGCTGCTGTGCCAGCCAATCGTTAATAGCCAAGCCGGTGCCCATATTCCAACCCTGTAACTCGTCGATGGGCACAATCTTGTGATCGTCCAATTCATGATTCAGCTTGATTTGACCCGCGGCACGAACGTGATAGGCAATAATGACCTGGTTTTGCCGATCAAAGGGATACACGCCAATCAGTGAAGTCTCTAAAGCGTGCAAATTTAATTCTTCTAACGTTTCTCGCTCGGCGCATTTTAAGGGATCTTCACCGGACTCCAAAAAGCCGGTAATAATCGAATAGAAGGTTTTTGGCCAGGCCACATTGTGGGCCATAACAACACCGCCATCCACTTCGACAATCATCGCCACCACCGGGGTCGGATTATTCCAAAAAACAAATCCACAGCTGTTGTCTGGACAACCGTTGCGAATTTCACCGTCAACTAATTTCTCGGCTAACGGGTTTGCACACTGTGGACAGTATTTCATTGTTGCGCCTCTTATTGTTGCTATTGCGGATAACGGCCTGCTGGGAGATCAATGCCTTAGTGCGCACATTCTGCCATACTGACGCCCGCAAGCACTAGCCTAAATAACGTTATCAAGCGAGACAAGTTATGGACTTACAGCTCAGTAATAGAACCGCACTCGTTACCGGCAGCAATCGCGGCACCGGACTTATCATTGCCAATACCTTGGCCGCTGAGGGTGCCCGGGTGATCTACCATAGCAACGAGCACACTGCGCCCCAAGCGCCGGGCACTGAATCGGTGTGGGGCGACATTCGCAACGACCAAGGCGCCGCTCAGGTATTGAGTCAGTTGGTGGCACTTGGCGCCAACGTCGACATTCTTATCAATAACTATGGCACCACCTCTCGCGGTAGCTGGGACACCGCCACTACTACCGACTGGGTCGATATGTACCAGACCAATGTGTTGTCTGCGCTGCGTTTAGTGCAGGGCCTGACGCCAACGATGAAAGAACAGGGCTGGGGCCGTATAGTGCAATTGGGCACCATTGGCAGCCATCGGCCCAACGCAGTAATGCCGCACTATTATGCTGCCAAGGGCGCTATGGCAACAATGGGGGTCAGTTTGGCCAAGGAATTGGCCGGTACCGGCATTACCGTCAATACGGTGTCGCCGGGGCTTATTCGCACCCCCGAACTCGAAGCCAGCTTTCGCAAGCGCGGTCAGCGAGAGGGCTGGGGGGACAGCTGGCCCGAAATCGAAGCCAAGGTGGTAGCCTCGGACTTCCCCAATCCCAGCGGTCGTATTGCTGAGCGTGAGGAAGTGGCGGAGTTGGTGGCTTTTTTATGCGGCGACCGCGCCGGCATGATCAACGGCCAAAATATTCGTATCGACGGTGGCGCAGTAGACTACGTATGACGATAGCCTCTGCGCGGCAGCTTAGCTAACGCTGTGCAGAGGCAGGGCGGGTAGTCCTAAGCCGCCTAGTCTGACTCTAACAGCCGAATACAGCGATCCTCAATAGTGATACGACGCTGTTTGTATAGCGCACCTACTGCTTTTTTATACATTTTTTTACTGGCCTTAAAGATCGCATAGATAGCTTCCGGCGGGCTCTTGTCGGTGATCATTAACACACCCTCGTTGTCGATCAGCTTGGCAACGATATGCTCGGCCAACTCGGCGATATCACCAGCGCTCTGCTGATAAAGCGTTAGGTCTATTTTGTTATCGCTGCGAATACGTTTGATGTAGCCGGACAGGCGCTGGCCTTTTTTAAGCGTTTGAAATAATTCGTTGCTGTACAGGACACCCCAGTGGCTGTGATCGACAATTGCCTTATAACCTAGCTCTGTGGTGTCGGTAATCAACAGATTGACAGCTTGATTGGCGCAAAATGTAGTAGACTCTTCGCTCAAATATTTTTCGATACGCGTGGTGGCGACAATTCTTTCTGTCTGGTCGTCGAGAAACAGATATACCATCACCTGCCGACCTTCTTCTGGTTGATATTTGTGCTCGCTGTAGGGCAGCAATACGTCTTTGTCCAAACCCCAATCCAAGAACGCACCGACCGGGTTGATCGACACCACTTTTAGCCAAGCAAATTCGCCGACCATAGCCAGTGGCGTTTCAGTGGTTGCAACTAAGCGGTTCTCTGAATCCCAATAGACAAAAACATCCAGCCTATCACCCAGTTCGGTAGCCGCAGCCACGTAGCGGCGCGGCAATAAAATATTGCCGTATTCTCCGCCCGCTAGATACAGTCCCTGCTCGGCCCGCTTGACCACCTCTAAACGATTTTTCCTACCTATATCAACCATCAACTTGCTCTCTTGGCTGGCGCGTGGAAGCAGCTATTAGACTTCGTAGTCAATCAGATGCCGCTGCTCAAAAATCGAGCGTACAAAGGGCAGAATCGCAGTATGCACAGGGTGCTGCGCATAGACCTCAAGCGCCTCTCTAGATTCGAGCTCCGCGTATAAGGCAATATCAGCAGAGGCATCCGTGGCGGAAAAATCCGTACCCAACTCAACCATAATCAGACCGGGAATTTTACCGTTCATACCTTCGATCAAGGCCTTGGCCTTAACTATATTCTCGGTCTTACTCATGCCGTCTACTTGGTCTTTCAGTCTAAGTAATATGATATGTTTAATCATTGATAGTTCTCTATATTGTCTACATTTATGCGGCTACGATCAGTGCTACTGATACTAGTGCTGCTGCCGTCAGTGCTGGTGTAATCAGTGCTGCTGCCATCAGTGTTGCTGTCATCAGTGCCAATTGAATCAATGCTAATTGAATCAATGCTACTGGTATCAGTACTACTAACAGCTGCATCACTACCCTGTGTATCAATGGTTACAAGGTGGCCTCTTCAGCAGCGGCAGTGTTCTCGCCGCCAAAGGCAGCAGTCAGAGCGCTGATAAAACCAGACAACGTTAGCGTCATAATGGAGAAGACCACATCAAATTGCTCGGCGGCGCTGTCGGTATCGATCTGACTGGCCTTTTCCTGCACGATATCGCCAAAGCTGAGGCGCTTGATCGCTAGCGTGTCGTCGATAACACACTCGACGCCGGCATCCCAGCAAAGCCCCAGTTTACTGACATACATACCGCTTTTAATATGGTTGTTTATATCAACAGAGTTCAAATCCTGATGCTTGCAACGAATAACCCCGGCTTCGTCGCTGGGGTCGCGCAACTCGCATTCGTGGCCGAGCGTAAAGCCGGAGGCCACTTCACCGCTTTTCAGCCAGTCGGTCATCACTTGCTGCGGCATGTTTTTAGCCGTTAGCGGGATAACCGGCAGGCTGCCAATACTATCTCGCAGACTGTTCATTAAATCTTCTGCCCGGGTAGCCGAAGACGCATCAATAATTAATAGTCCTTCCTGCGGCGCAATATAGGCGTAGTGTTTTGATGATTTGGTAAAAGCTCTGGGCAGCAGGCTAAAGGTGATTTCCTCTTTCAGCGTTTGCCGCTCTTTGCGGCCAACACCGCGGCCCTGCTCCTGCACAATGACTTGCACCTGTTGTTCCATCTGCTCGTTGACCACGGCGGCGGGCAATATTTTATCTTCCCGTTTTGCGCAAATCATCATATAGCCATGGGCACTGTGAACATATTCACCGCCCTCTTCACCGTTGGCCAGTCGGCCGATAGGCGGTACCCAGCCGAAGCGTGATGGCTCCTGACTACCGCAGGGCACAAAAGCTGCGGCTTCAAGCTCCGTGGCTAGCTCTTCAGCGGACAAGGTGAATTCTTTGGTAAAGCGGTATACCTGTAAGTTCTTAAACCACATAGTTTCTCTACTACTTATTCTGGATCTACGGGAGGCGTAGATCGGATTATTCCGTTGCAATAACGCTCTTAAGCCGCTACCGAGTCAGCCGGCGCCAAGCCCAATAAAAAAGGCCGCCTCTGCAGGCAGCCCCTAGTTTTATCAGCCCTGGCTATCAACCGTGCTCTTAACTCACTACCGCTAATAGCTCTACTTCAAAAATCAACGCCGCATAGGGGCCGATAGCACCACCGGCACCGCGCTCGCCATAAGCCAGCTGGTAGGGAACATAGAGCCGCCATTTAGAGCCGACACCCATTAACTGTAGGGCTTCGGTCCAACCGGCGATCACGCCGTTGACTGGAAATTCAGTAGGCTCACCGCGGTCGACGGAGCTGTCAAATACAGTGCCGTCGATAAGAGAGCCGTGATAATGAGTTCTAACCGTTGAAGAGGCCAAGGGCTTGTCACCGTCACCGGCAGTCATCACCTCATACTGCAAACCGCTTTCGGTGATGGTAATATCATCGCGCTTGGCGTTTTCAGCTAAAAAGGCGTCGCCCTCGGCGGATTGGGCCTTGCTCTGCTCGGCCTGCTTAGCCTGAATTTCTTGATGAATCTCGTTGAAAGCGGCCTCCAACAGCGCCGGTTCGATCGGGCTGGCAGTACCATTGAGTGCATCGACAACACCTTCTGCAACGGCATTAGCATCAATACCGTCAAAGGGGTTATTAGCTAGTTGGTCACCCATTTGACGACCAATACCGTAACTAACGCGCTGCTGTGTTGTTGTATATTTCTCAGACATAATACTCTCTTATAGACACCCCTAGCCGGAGTGGTGGTAGATTAATAGAAAACGCGATTCTAGCACAAGTTTTCACTGGATAACCCTCTGAACATTGCCAGTAGCGCTAACCGCACTGGCATTTGCTATCACTGGCGCCGTCGCTGGTCACTGGGCGGCGCCGTGCACTGCCCGCTAATCTGACCCATTTGTTATAAGCGGGTAATAGAAATATTGCCGCCGGCAACGCCGTGACCTCTGCTGTTCACCGGTAGCGGTAACAACTGGGAAACAGCACAGGGAAAAGGCGTTATTACCCCGCGATAGTGTATAATTAATCGCCTCAAGATACCCCTAACGGCGCGATTCTATGCAACACGGTGATTATTCCAACGAACCCGGACAAACCATCAACTGGCAGGTACTCAAGGTTATCTGGCCCTACCTGCTTGATCACCGGGTCCGTGTCGGCCTCGCCCTCAGCTGCCTCATCGTCGCCAAAGGTGCCAACGTTATCGGCCCCTACCTGCTGAAACTGATTGTCGATGCCCAGACACTGAAATCGGGAGCAGATATCAGTGGCGCTGCGCTGATAGCGATACCTATTGGGTTGATAATTATCTATGGCCTTGCGCGTTTTATCAACGTGCTAATGGGGGAGATTCGCGACACCATTTTTGGCCGGGTTACCGAACGGGCCATGCGCCTTATTGGGCTGCGCGTTTTTCGCCATATGCACGAACTCGATCTCGACTTTCACCTCAATCGTCGCACCGGTGGACTGTCCAGAGATATTGAGCGCGGCACTACCGGCATTAGCTTTCTAATGCGGTTTTTTATCTTCAATATTGTACCGACGCTGATTGAAATCCTGATGATTAGCGCCATATTATTTTACAGCTACGGTCCTAGTTTTGCGCTGATTATATTGGTGTCGGTTGCCCTGTATATCACCTTTTCAGTGGTTGCCACAGAGTGGCGTACTAAGTTTGTGCGCGAGGCCAATCTAGCAGATTCCTCCAGCAACAGTCGCGCTGTTGACAGCTTATTGAATTACGAAACCGTCAAGTATTTTACCAACGAAGAGTTCGAGTCAGACCGCTACGACCGCGAGTTAGAGCGTTGGGAAATAGCCCGTCGCAAAAATCGCTTGTCACTACTTAGTCTCAATTCAGGCCAGGCCCTTATCATCGCGCTGGCCACCACCGCCATGGTGTGGCTTGCCGCCGCCAAGGTAAGCAGTGGCGAGATGACTATCGGCGACTTTGTCGCAGTCAATTCTTATATGATGATATTGTTCATGCCACTGAACTTTCTCGGCTTTGTCTATCGGGAGATAAAGGGCTCGATGGCTAATATAGAAAAAATGTTTGAGCTGATGGCGGTCGAACCGAAAGTGCAAGACATCGACGGTGCACCGGCACTGCAGTTGCAGCGAGCCCGCATCGTATTCGACAAAGTCTCATTCCAGTACCACAGCGACAGAGAGATTTTGCAAGAGATCGACCTGTGTATTAATCCCGGTGAAAAAGTAGCGGTGGTTGGCGCCAGCGGGGCGGGTAAATCGAGCCTGGTCAAACTGCTGTTTCGTTTCTACGACACCACCTCGGGTTCCATTAGCATCGACGGCCAGGACATTAGCCAAGTCACTCAACACTCGCTGCGACAAGCTATCGGTATAGTACCCCAGGATACCGTGCTGTTTAATGAATCACTGTTTGAAAATGTGCGTTACGGCCTGCCCACTGCCACCGACGCTGAGGTTGAACAGGCGATTAATCTGGCTCACCTAGACGATTTCATTAGCCAACTGCCCGAGGGCCGCAATACCAAAGTGGGCGAGCGCGGGTTAAAATTGTCCGGTGGTGAAAAGCAGCGCGTGGCGATCGCCCGCACGATTTTGAAACGACCCGCCATTTTGGTTTTTGACGAGGCGACCTCCTCCCTCGACAGCAAATCTGAACAAGCCATTTTGCGTGCCATCAGCGACATTTCCAGTGACCACACCAGTTTGGTCATCGCCCACCGCTTGTCGACCATCGTCGACGCTGACAAAATTGTGGTGTTAGACCTCGGCCGAGTGGTTGAGCAAGGTACTCATCATCAATTACTATCGCAAGATGGCCGCTAT
>JBLHLU010000144.1:0-9849 GCA_047623385.1 Paraglaciecola psychrophila | reverse complement strand
CTTGGGCTATGGCCAGTTCGCCCTCTGGACTGCCCAAGCGCTCTTGTACCTGCCAGGCATTAAGGGCCAATTCTAAGGCTCGGGTATCAGCGTTGCCGATGTCTTCACTGGCCATGCGCACCAGTCGCCGGGCGATATAGAGCGGATCGCAACCGCCGTCTAGCATGCGGCATAACCAATACAATGCGCCGTCGGCAGAACTACCACGCACCGCTTTATGCAACGCTGATATCTGCTCGTAAAACACATCGCCGCCTTTGTCAAAACGGCGCACAAAGCCATCGAGCACCTCCGCCACCACCGCCTCAGTTATCACCTTGGTCGAAGGGTTAGTCTTATCTGGGCTGGTTTTTGTATCGGCTAGCTCCACCGCCAGTTCTAACAAATTGAGCGCGCGGCGAGCATCACCGTCTGCCGCCATCGACAATTGCAGCAGTTGATGGTCGGCAATTTGAATAGTGTTATCGGCAAAACTATTAATCGCTCGGGTAAATACCTGCCCTATTTCTGCTTCACTAAGCGGCCGCAGTTTGTAGACTCGAGTACGAGATAACAATGCATTGTTGAGTTCAAAAGAGGGGTTTTCAGTAGTCGCGCCGACAAACAGGACCGTGCCGTCTTCGACATAGGGTAAAAAGGCGTCTTGCTGCGACTTGTTAAAGCGGTGGACCTCGTCGATAAATAAAATCGTTTGACGCCCTGAAGCTTGATAGTGCCTAGCTTCATCAACCGCCATACGAATATCTTTAACCCCGGCCAATACCGCCGACAAACTGACGAAATGGCTGTCTGCAAGCTCTGCAATGAGCTTTGCCAGCGATGTCTTGCCAACACCCGGGGGACCCCACAGAATCATCGAGTGCAATTGACCGCTAATCAGCGCCTCACGTAGCGGTTTGCCCTCATCGAGCAAATGCCGCTGACCTATATAGTGCTCCAGTTTGGTCGGTCGCATCCGTGCAGCAAGGGGCTGGTAGCGATTTTCAGTGGTAAATAAGTCGTTCACGGCCGTCTTGTTTCGTCGTTGGCGTTTTCGCTGGTGCTATCGATGGCCTTGTCCTCGGCATTCACAGTGCTGCTGTCAGCGGGCGCCGCAGCAATGGTTTCGTCTATTACATCGATACCCGCAGGCACACTGAACTGAAACAGAGCATCATCAATGGCGCCGTTGAGTACCAGATCGCTAAACTGCAGCCGGGTTTGCTGACTAAACTCGTCTTCAAAGGACAGCGATTGTAAGAGACCGGCTACAAAAACCACCTGCAGTTGCACAAAAATAGCCTCATCACTGTGAGCGGTCAGTTGGTAATGACTGCGTTGATCGGTTTCGGTTCGGGTCACCGCATAGCGCTCGCCGATTTGTGCAATATCACCGCTGAGCAACAGCGCCGGAATACTACCCTCATCGGCGACAAAGTTTTTACGTGTGGCCTGTTCAAGATCAATATCGTACAACCACATCGTTGTGCCATCGCTAACCACCAAGTGCTGGTAGGGGTCACTGGCTAACTGATAAAATTGCTGGGGTCTTTTGATCCGCAACATGCCGGTGACATCTTGCAATACATTACCCGCTTCATCGGCGGTGGTTTGCCGGTAGTTGGCGGCAATTGTTTGCATCTGGGCCAACTGCGCCGACAACTGCTGCAGTACAGGCTGCTTGGTTGCAGACGCAGCCAGCAAACTGGAAAAACCGGTGAACAAGACCACAAGTAATAATACTAATTTCACTGAATACTCACTTTATCTAGTGTTATCGAATCACGGCAAATGCCACTGTGCCAGTGTATTAACTTTGATCTGAACAAAACCTTAACAGACCGCGGCTACTCGGAAGCCGGTGGTGGCGCCAATACCTCACGGCTACCGTTAGAACTCATCTCGGTGACCACGCCAGCGCCTTCCATCGCCTCTATTAATCGTGCCGCGCGGTTATAGCCAATGCGCAATTTACGTTGCACCGAGGAAATAGAAGCGCGCCGGGATTGGGTCACAAAGTACACCGCCTCATCGTACAACTCATCACTTTCTGCGTCGTCGGTGTCCCGGCCTTCTCCGGGGAAACCTGGAATCGCCGGGCCACTGGCACCTTCGTCTAACAGACCAACAATATAGGCGGGCTTGCCTCGCTGCTTCCAATCGGCAACGACTCGATGCACCTCTTCATCAGAACAAAAGGCACCGTGGACTCGCACTGGCAACCCTGTTCCCGGCGGCAGATATAGCATATCGCCGTGGCCTAACAATTGTTCTGCACCGCCCTGATCGAGAATAGTGCGTGAATCTACCCGCGAAGACACCTGAAAGGCAATCCGTGTCGGTACGTTGGCTTTAATCAGGCCGGTAATAACATCTACCGATGGCCGTTGGGTAGCTAGAATCAAGTGAATGCCAGCGGCTCTGGCTTTTTGCGCTATGCGCGCTATCAGCTCTTCAACTTTTTTACCAACGACCATCATCATATCGGCAAATTCGTCGATCACCACAACAATGGAAGGGAGACTTTCAAGCGTTGGCGGCGGCGGTGGCTCAGCTCCGGGAACATAAGCTGCGGACTGCGAGATATCGTCGGCGTTCCACAGCGGGTCGAGTATGGGTTCGCCCTCGGCAATCGCGTCGTTTATCTTACGGTTAAAGCCGGCAAGGTTTCTGACCCCCATAGCCGCCATTAACTTGTAGCGTCGCTCCATCTCCGCCACACACCAGCGCAAACCATTGGCTGCGTCTTTCATATCGGTAATAACCGGTGTCAACAAGTGCGGGATACCGTCGTATACCGATAATTCCAACATTTTAGGGTCGACCAAAATCAGCCGAACTTCAGCAGGAGTCGACTTGTACAACAAGCTCAACAGCATTGCGTTAACCCCAACTGACTTACCTGACCCGGTAGTACCTGCTACCAATAGGTGAGGCATTTTGCTGAGATCTGCAACAATGGGTTCGCCGGAAATATCGTGCCCCAGCGCTAAGGTTAATGGTGACTTGGCGTTTTCATACACCTGCGAGGCCAGCACGTCGCGAAAATTGACTATCGCTCGATCTTCATTCGGAATCTCGATACCCACCACCGATTTGCCCGGTATCACCTCAACCACCCGCACACTAATGACCGCCAGCGAGCGGGCAATATCTTTGGCTAGATTGGTGATTTTACTGACTTTGACGCCGGTGCCCGGCTGAATCTCAAAGCGGGTGACCACCGGTCCCGGGAACACCTCAACGACTTCAGCCAATACGCCGAAGTCTTTGAGTTTGTGCTCAAGTAATTTCGACATGGCCTCCAGTGCCTCGGGAGAATAGCCTTTTTTGTGGCTCTCGTCGGCGGGATCTAACAGCCCCAGCGGTGGCAACGACCCGGTTACCGGTGCGTTGAACAGCGGCTGTTGACGCTCCCGTTCGCTGCGTTCGCTGGTAGCCGGCTTACTCGGCAACAACTGGATTTTGGGCGCAATACGCACCTTTTCTTTTTCGACATGTGCTGCGATGACTTCTTTGCGCTGTTTAATCGCGCCCTTACGGTTACGATACTCTCTAAATTTCTGCTGATAGCGGTGGAACTGGCGGCGGCTATAGTCGCCAAATTGCAGGGTATAAAAGCCCAGTTCGTCCATTAATTTTAGCCAGGACAGGTCGGTAAAAACGGTTAGTCCGAACAGCAGTACAGACAGTAAGATCAACCGGCTGCCAAATAGATTGAAAGCGGCGTTGGATAGCTCGGCAACTGAACTACCCAATCCACCACCACTGCCAAAGGGGAACATCGAAACGCCGTTGTCCCCCAATGTCGCCAGTGCTGTGCTGGCAATAATCACCAGACAAAATCCGCTAACACGCATGGCAAATGTAACTGCGTCAAAACCGCTGGGCGCGTAGCGCTCGCGAAAGAGTATCCAAGCGCGATAACCAATCATCATTGGGAACAAATAAGCCATATAGCCGAATAAAGAGAAGCAAACATCAGCCAGCCAGGCACCGGTGGCGCCACCGGCATTTAATACCGCACCGCCGCTGCCGGTTCGGGACCAGCCAGGGTCCGCCACATCGTAGCTTTGCAACGACACCAGTAAGTATAAGAAGGTGGCAACAAAACCGATCAGGGCGCCCTCTCGCAGTCGCGGAACGAGTAGGTCCAGAGCGCCGCTGCCATCGAGCTCGGGGCCCGGTTGTTTGTTGGAGGCTTGCTTGGCCAAAATATCAACTACCTTTAGCATGGGTGAATATTCGACAGACTCTGTAAAGATGCTTTAGAACCGATCTAATCACTCTTCAAAATAAGCGCAATATTACCATTTAAATCAGCAGTTTGCCTCAATATTGAGAATATCAAAAAATTCAGCGGCTAGCAGTGTTGCAAAGCAGCAAAATCACCTATTATATCGCCAGCTTTGGCTATCGCCGATTCCTGGCGATCGACCACAACAACAGTCATCAATTGACTTATTCACCGCAGACACGATGTGTAACAAGGGTATTCTATGAGCGAATTACAGCACCACCCACTAATTATTTTGGGTTCTGGCCCCGCCGGCTACAGCGCAGCCGTTTATGCTGCCAGGGCGAACTTGAAGCCCGTGGTTATAACCGGTATGGAACAGGGAGGCCAGCTGACCACCACCACCGATGTCGACAACTGGCCCGGGGGCGCAGAGGGTCTGCAGGGGCCTGATCTGATGGTACAAATGCAGCACCACGCTGAACGTTTTGACACTGAGATTATCTTTGATCACATCGAAGAGACAGCGCTGCAAAGCAAGCCTTTCATTCTAACCGGCAACAGCGCCACTTACAGTTGCGACTCGCTAATTATCGCCACTGGTGCCTCAGCCCAGTACCTGGGGCTGCCCTCAGAAGAAGCTTTTATGGGCAAAGGGGTTAGTGCTTGTGCTACCTGCGACGGTTTTTTCTACCGTGGCAAAAATGTCGCTGTCATCGGTGGCGGCAATACTGCAGTAGAAGAAGCCCTGTACCTGTCAAATATAGCGGCAACGGTCACCCTCATTCACCGCCGTGACACGCTGCGTTCAGAAAAAATATTACAAGACAAACTCTTCGAAAAAGAGCGCAACGGCAATGTGACCATTTTGTGGAATCACACCCTCGAAGAGATCACCGGTGATGACATGGGCGTAAGCGGGCTGCGGGCCTGCAGCACCCTCACCAACGAGACTCAGGCGGTCGAGGTGGACGGCGTGTTTATTGCTATTGGGCACAAGCCCAATACCGATATCTTTGCCGGCCAACTGACTATGAATGGCGGTTACATCACTATTAAGAGCGGCCTGCAGGGTAATGCCACTCAAACTAGCGTCGAGGGCGTTTTTGCCGCCGGCGATGTTGCCGATCAAATTTATCGACAAGCGGTAACGTCATCCGGAGCCGGTTGCATGGCAGCGTTAGATGCTGAAAAATATATGGACGATCTGGCCTAACTCGCTTTAGACGGAAAACGTCATGTCAGAGCTCGCTTGGTTATCGCCATACAGCCTAGATTTTCCCGCCACCACAACCGCTTTCAGTGAGCCTAACGGACTGCTGGCGGCGGGTGGCGACTTAAGTGTGGAGCGCCTAATCAGTGCTTACCGGCTAGGTATTTTCCCTTGGTATGAAGAACCGCAAACTATCTTGTGGTGGACTCCACATCCGCGGGCGGTGCTGTTTCCGGATCAACTGCGAGTGTCCAAGAGTTTGCACAAGCGAATTAAACGCGGTGAGTACACGGTAACTTGCGACCGTGCGTTCCGGGAAGTCATGCAACACTGCGCCGGCGTACCGCGTTACGGCCAAGACGGAACATGGATTGGTGATGATATGCTAGAAGCTTACTGCCAGTTGCACCAGCGTGGTGTCGCCCACTCGGTGGAAAGCTGGTATGAAGGCAAGCTAGTAGGCGGACTCTACGGAATTGCTATAGGTAAAGTGTTTTTTGGTGAGTCAATGTTTAGCCTGCGCAGCGACGCGTCAAAAGTTGCCTTTTGCCAATTGGTCAGGCAGTTAAAACAATGGGACTACGCGGTCATTGATTGCCAGGTGGGCAACACTCACCTAGCCAGCTTGGGGGCAGAAGAAATTGATCGAACGGTTTTTGAACAGCTGTTGCGGGACAATATTGACCAGCAGCAAAATGCACAGTGGTCAACGCTGCAGGGGCAATGGTCAACACTGTGAGCACCTGTGTGAGTAACAGTGTCAACAAAACCGTGGACAAAACCGTGAATAGCGCTGCTTACGCTGAACTAACAGTCGGCCAACGCAGTGCAGGCGAAGCGCTTAAAAAGGGAGTGAGATGACGGATTTATCAAAACTTAAACTCTACGCCACCCACCCTCACCCCTGTAGTTATTTAAGCGGCGAACAGGCGACGACATTGTTTGTCGACCCAGATACTAGCGTCGACCAACTAGCCTACAGCGAACTGGCCGACTTGGGTTTTCGGCGCAGTGGCAAGTATATTTATCGACCGCACTGCGCTAGCTGCCAAGCTTGTCTGGCAGCACGCATCCCGGTTGAACATTTTAAAGCCAAGCGCAATCAACGCAAAATATGGAACCGCAATCAAGATCTAACGGTCGATGAAGTCGAACACATCGATGGCGATCAATATTTTGAGTTATACCAACGCTATATTGACCGCCGCCACCGAGACGGCGATATGTTTCCCGCCACTCGCGAGCAATACCAATCGTTTTTAACTAAGGAGTGGGACAGTACTCGGTTCTTTCGTTTTAGCTGTGGCGAAGAACTGCTGGCGGTGGCAGTTGTCGATCAGCTAACTCGTGGCTTGGCTGCAGTTTATACCTTTTTCGACGCTGACAACGAACGCCGCAGCCTCGGCAGCTACGCTATTTTGTGGCAGGTAGAAATGGCTCGGCAGCTTGATCTGCCGTATCTGTATCTAGGTTATTGGATTAGAAATTGCCGCAAAATGAATTACAAAACAGACTATCGCCCACTGGAAATTCTGGTCGGGAATCGCTGGCAATTGTGGCAAGACAATAACAGCGGACCGCCGCCGCACTCGACAGATCAAACAAATGGGTAGTAAACTGTGGGAGTTTAGGGCACAATGCGCGCACATTTTCACCAGTCTGTAACAAGCGGACTGCGGCCAACCCAAACGTTCAAATAAATGGCCAACATAACAAACCATTACCTGTTTATAACAAGACACACTAGATTCTTACTGGAGATTTCGCCGAATGGCAAAAGAAGATCAAATTGAAATGGAAGGGGAAGTCATCGATACACTTCCCAATACTACCTTTAAAGTTGAACTTGAGAATGGCCACGTTGTTATTGCCCATATTTCGGGAAAAATGCGTAAAAACTATATCCGCATTTTAACCGGCGATAAAGTCCGAGTTGAATTGACCCCTTATGATTTAAGCAAGGGCCGGATAACTTACCGGGCCCGCTAGGACAAGTACTGAAGTGGCTAAGCAGCCACTTCCTCCTCGAGCAATTGCAGCGTTCCGTGGACTACTCGAACCTCGACAACACCGCCCTCCTTCGACAAATCACCAAACAAAACACGCTCAGCCAAGGGCTTCTTAATATACTCCTGGATGACTCTAGCCATTGGACGCGCTCCCATGTCCTTGTCATAACCTTTCGTTACCAGCCATCTACGTGCTTCGTCATCGATATCTAAGGTTACCCGTTTGTCGTCCAATTGACTTTGTAGCTCTACCAAGAACTTGTCGACTACTGTCAATATAACCTCCTCGGGTAGCGGATCAAACTGAATAATAGCGTCCAGTCGATTTCTAAACTCAGGGGTAAATAGACGGTTGATCGCCTCCATCGCATCGCTGCTATTGTCCTGCTCACTAAATCCCATAGAGCGGCGACTGATTGACTCTGCACCGGCGTTAGTCGTCATTACAAAAATCACATTGCGGAAATCTGCCTTGCGCCCGTTGTTATCGGTCAAGGTGCCGTGATCCATAATTTGCAGCAGTAAGTTGAACACCTCGGGATGTGCTTTTTCAATTTCGTCTAACAGCACTACTGAGTGAGGGTGCTTGCTAACCGCTTCAGTTAGTAAGCCGCCTTGGTCAAAACCGACATAACCCGGTGGCGCACCAATTAGCCGTGACACGGTATGGCGCTCCATATACTCCGACATATCGAAACGAATAAGCTCCAGATCAAGTATTTTTGCTAACTGGTTAGTAATCTCGGTCTTACCAACACCGGTCGGACCGGCCAACAAAAAAGAACCTATCGGCTTTTCGACAGACTTTAAGCCGGCTCTAGCCATTTTAATCGAAGTAGCCAAAGAACTGATGGCTCGATCTTGACCAAACACTACCATTTTAAGATTGTCTTCTAACTTCATCAGCGAGTCTTTGTCATCTGTAGACACTGACTTCGGTGGGATGCGGGCAATCTTCGCTACCACCGCTTCGATATCGGTGACATCAATGGTGGCTTTGCGATCTACGGGCTTCAATAGTTGCTGGTAGGCGCCAGCCTCATCGATAACGTCGATGGCCTTGTCCGGCAAAAATCGATCGTTTATATAGCGCTCCGACAATTCGGCAGCAGCCTCTAAGGCCTTGTCGGTGTAGCTCAACCCATGATGATCCTCGAAACGGCTCTTCAGGCCCTGCAGAATTTTGAAAGTGTCATCGACTGAGGGCTCAAGCACGTCAATTTTTTGAAAACGACGACTCAGCGCACGGTCTTTTTCAAAGATACCGCGATATTCTTGGAACGTGGTAGAACCGAAACAACGCAATTGCCCCGAGGTCAGTAGAGGTTTTAGCAAGTTCGATGCATCCATAACCCCGCCAGACGCAGCCCCGGCACCAATAATGGTATGAATTTCATCAATGAACAGTATTGCTTTTTCACGGGTTTTTAATTCCGCTAACAGGCCTTTAAACCGCTTCTCAAAATCGCCGCGGTATTTTGTGCCCGCTAACAGTGCGCCCAGGTCCAAGGAATAAACCACACTACCGAGCAATATATCCGGGACCTCGCCGTCAACAATCAGTCTAGCCAAGCCCTCGGCAATCGCAGTCTTACCGACCCCGGACTCACCCACTAATAACGGATTGTTTTTCCGCCGCCGGGCTAGTATTTGAGAGACGCGCTCAACTTCTGCGCTGCGACCGATCAGCGGATCTATACGACCCGACTTCGCCTCCTCGTTGAGATTAGTTGCAAAACTTTCCAGCGGGTCCTTCTCGCCCTCTGCAGCCATCTGCTCCTCTTCAGACTGCTGCGGATTATGTTCGGGATTGTGCTCGCCATGCCCCGCCACTTTTGATTTGCCGTGGGTCAGATAATTGACTACATCGAGACGTGCTACCGATTGCTGTTTTAAAAAATAGACTGCTTGACTCTCCTGCTCACTAAAAATAGCAACCAGTACATTAGCCCCAGACACTTCGGTTTTTCCGGAGGACTGCACGTGAAATACTGCCCGCTGCAACACTCGCTGAAACCCCAAAGTAGGCTGAGTATCACGTTCATCTTCGCGCTCTGGAATAAGCGGAGTAGTAGAGTCGACAAAAGCGCTCAGCTCTGAGCCGAGCTGAACAAGATCGGCACCACAGGCGCGCAACACATCCGCGGCAACACTGTTGTCGATCAGTGACAACAATAAATGTTCTACTGTCATAAATTCATGGCGTTTACTGCGCGCGCCTTTGAAGGCTTGATTGAGCGTCTGCTCTAAATCTTTACTTAACATATTGACTCCAATAATTTCTGCGCTAGTCTTCGGAATTCTCTGAGGCTTCAATTTCTGCCAGCAGCGGGTGCTGGCTTTCTCTAGCGTATTGATTCACCTGCGCCGCCTTAGTTTCAGCTATATCACGGCTAAAAACACCACAGACC
>JBLHLU010000143.1:0-9859 GCA_047623385.1 Paraglaciecola psychrophila | reverse complement strand
GATAGGGGCCGCGCGCAACTGTTCCAACCGATTCAGCACCTCAGCGGCACTCTCGTGACCGCTCAGTTGCAACTGCTCTAGGGCCGGCTCCCGCTCACTACTGTCCAGCCACAGCTCAATCCAGTCCTCCGCTGCGCTCGCAGTGGGCGCCGCACTGTCAGCCGGATCGCTGACAACGCCCGCAAAACATTCACTGACCAGCCCACGGTGGCTGTCCAGAACCTGCAGATAGTCTTTCCAACTGCCAAACCCCATGGCGAAGGCGAGGACTGACTGAGGGTATTCATCGACCGGTAGCAGTTGCGTCTGCTGGTCATTATAGGCTTGCAGCAAGTGTTCACTGTGGCGTAAAAAAATATAGGCTGCAGCCAGTTGGGTGACCACCGCCACCGGCAGCAGCGCTTTTTCCCCCAGTGATGTCAGTACCCGCAGCAATCCGCGCTGTTGAAAATCTCGATCTCTACCACCGCGCACCAGCTGAAAACTCTGCGCAATAAACTCTACATCGCGAATACCCCCGGGGCCCAGTTTTAGATCGTTTTGCAGGCGCCGGCGCTTAAC
Organism: Paraglaciecola psychrophila; assembly: GCA_047623385.1. Taxonomy (GTDB): domain Bacteria; phylum Pseudomonadota; class Gammaproteobacteria; order Pseudomonadales; family Dasaniaceae; genus Oceanicoccus. Next base: position 9,298 of record JBLHLU010000143.1, on the reverse strand, counting down.
CTCCTGGGTGATCATCCGTTTCATCGAGCGCAGTGAATCAATCACCGAAAAATCGATATAGCGGCGATAAATAAAGGGCTGCAACATGGCTATCAGTACCGCGCCTTGATCGCTATCACCGGCTACCACCCGCGCTTTAATCATCGCGTAGCGCTCCCAGTCCCGACCCTGGTCCTGGTAGTACTCTTCCATTGCATCAAAGCTCAGTACCAACGCGCCACTTTCGCCGTAGGGACGCAGCCGCATATCGACCCGAAACACAAAGCCGTCGGCGGTTATTTTGTCCAACGACTGAATCACTTTTTGGCCCAGCCGAGTAAAAAACTCGTGGTTGTCCAAGTAGCGCTGGCCGCTGCAACGATGAGCTGGCGCCGTCAGCGCGACATCAGCGGCCAGCCCAGTGCCCAGCGCGTCGGCATCAACAGTGCCGCCGCTGTTGGGATAACAAAAAATCAAGTCGATGTCCGAAGACAGGTTGAGTTCCTTGGCGCCGAGTTTACCCATACCCAGCACCACCATACGCTGCTGCACCAGCTTGCCAGCGACCACCGCTGCGGGGCAGCCATAGGCCGCAGACAACCAGCGGTGGTGACAGTCAAGGGCCGCGGTAATGGTGCTTTCGGCGAGGTTGGAGATATCTCGGGTGGTCTCCAGCAAATCGCTGAGACCGGTGCTATCACGCCAGATAAGGCGCAACATTTCGCCGGCGCGAAATTGACGCAGCGCCACATCCAGTTCATCTACGGTTAGCACCGCGGTTAGCGCAGTACGCAGGCGGCCGGCCATTTCACCCTCGCCATAGGATCTAGCCAGTGAACCGTCCTTGACCAGTACCCTAAACCACAGCGGCTGGCGCAGGCACAAGTCGGCGGCGTAGCGACTCGCCAGCCAGCAGCGCTGCAATTGTTCGGCGAAGTCTGGCACCTCCAACTGCTGTTGCAACCACCTGCCTAACTGCGAATGCTGCTGGCAAAAATCATCTAGGCGACTAACAAATTCAAGGCTTTGGGCATTAGGTAATTGTGTTATCGGTAGTCGTTGCTTGTTCATCACAGGTTTGCTCATCACAGGCTTAGTTCCCGTTGGCCACCGCGGCTAGCCCAGGGCTGGTGCTACCCGCATCACCTCGGCAATGGTGGTAGCACCGGCGGCAATTTTTTGTGCGCCCGACAACCGCAGCGTGCGCATACCCTCTTTAATACCCTGACGGCGAATAGCGTCGATATCGAGCTGGTCACCGATTTCATTTTTTACCGCCTCCGACATAGTCAGTATCTCGTACAGTCCCTGCCGCCCGCTATAGCCAGTATTGCGACATTGCAAACAGCCTTCGGGTCGATAGACGGTTTTTGGCAGCGCTACCTTCCAGGGCGCAGTGAGTTCCTGCCAGTCTACCGCTTCGATACTATCGGCTACCTTACAGTGCGGACACAGGGTGCGAACCAGACGCTGAGCCATCACCCCCAGTACTGTTGCCTTCAGCAAATAAGCCGGTACACCGAGTTCCAACAGTCGAGTGAGTGCCGAGGGCGCGTCGTTGGTATGCAGGGTCGACAGCACCAAGTGCCCGGTCAGCGCAGCTTGAATCGCCATCTCAGCGGTCTCCAAATCGCGAATTTCGCCAATCATAATAATATCTGGATCTTGGCGCATCAGAGCGCGAATACCGCTGGCAAAATTGAGGTCGATATTGTGCTGCACCTGCATCTGATTGAAGCTGCCTTCCATCATTTCGATGGGATCTTCAATAGTGCAGACATTGACCTGACTGGTGGCCAATTGTTTCAGGCTCGAATACAAGGTGGTGGTTTTGCCAGAACCGGTCGGACCGGTGACCAAAACAATGCCGTTGGGCCGCCCGATCATGGTCTGCCAGCGGTTGTAGTCCTCATTGGCCAGCCCCAACTGATCAAAGCTGCGCAACAACACATCGGGATCGAAAATACGCATCACCAATTTTTCGCCAAAAGCGGTCGGCAGCGTCGACAGTCGCAGTTCGATCTCAGCGCCCTGAGGGCTCTTAGTCTTCAGTCGTCCGTCTTGTGGTTTGCGTTTCTCCGCAACGTTGAGCCGACCCAGAATTTTAAGCCGGCTGACCACGGCGGTGCCAACCTGCGCCGGCAACTCGTTAACCGGGTACAGCACACCGTCGATACGAAAGCGGATATAACTCAACTCTCGGCGCGGCTCAATATGAATATCACTGGCCCGCTGGTCAAAGGCATACTGCAGCAGCCAGTCGACGATATTGACAATATGCTGATCATTGGCGTCGGGATTGCCAACATCACCCAATTCCAATAGCTGCTCAAAATTAGTAACGACGTCACTACGCTGATTGCTGCCGGAGGCACCGCGCACCGATTTGGCGAGACTGTAAAATTCTACGGTATAGCGCTTGAGGTCGACTGGATCGACCAACACCCGAGTGATGCTGCGACGCAGGACATGCTCTAGGTTTTCCTGCCAGCCATCGACAAAGGGCTCAGCACTGGCAATAGTAACGTTGTGCTTAGTGGCCGCCACCGCCAAAATACCGTGGCGCTGGGCAAATTCAAAGGACATTACCTCGGTTATAACAGGTACGTTGATTTTCAGCGGATCCAGATTGAACACCGCTTGCTCGCAGCGCCGCGACAGCCACTGCAATAAGTTTTCGACAGTCAGCTGCTGACCCTCATCACCGCCTGCCAGCAGCTGCAAACTGGCAATATATTGTAGCGGGTGCATGGCAATCTGCGCCTTGCTGCGGGTACTACTGGTTACCCGCTGGCGATCGTCGTCGCTGATCAGCTGATCACGCTGCAGATCTTGCAACAACCCCTGCACCGTCAACAGCCCGCCGGCCCCAAAATCTCCTCTTACCTGTTCCACTAACAGCCGCTCCCGGACCCCTCTGCACAGGGCCCTATTGTGAATCGATGAACTCGCCACCGCAGGGGCCAAAGAATAGCGCAGTAACGCTGGCCAATGATAGCTAAGCCACAATCAAGACTGACCTAGGACAGAATAACCCTGTTTTTTTTAAGATAATTATCAAAATAGCGTAGCATCGATCGATATTAAGCCATTATACTGCGAAAAATAACGAGTTAGACGGAGATCACCCATGGCTATCGGCAACCCCTTCGGTAATATGTTCGGCAAATCGCCCTTCAAACCCATCCAAGACCATATGGCGAAGTCCCACAGCTGCGCCCAGGCACTCGTGCCTTTCTTCGAGGCCGCAGTCGCTAACGATTGGAAACTGGCGGCAGAAAAGCGCAAGGAGCTGGCCAAGCTGGAGAACGACGCCGACAAGCTCAAGCGCAATGTGCGTCTGCACATGCCCAAAAATTTGTTTTTACCGGTACCGCGCTCGGACCTACTCGATATGCTAACCATGCAAGATCAAGTTGCCAACGCCGCCAAGGACATTTCCGGATTAATGTTGGGCCGCAAAATGGTAGTGCCGGCATCAATGGCGGAAAGCATGATGAACTTTATTAAAGAGTCCATCGCCACCTCGGAACAGGCTCTCAAAGCGATTAACGAACTGGACGAATTGGTGGAGACGGGTTTTGGCGGCCGCGAAATACAACTGGTCGAAAAATTGATCAAAGAGCTGGACCGGCTAGAAAATGTCAACGATAGAACCGAGATCAAAATTCGCGCAGCATTGTTCAAGTTAGAAAAAGACCTGCCGCCGATCGATGTTATGTTTTTATACAAAGTTATCGAAAGTATCGGCGGGTTGGCCGATCGCGCTCAGCGCGTCGGTAGCCGCCTGCAATTATTAATCGCCCGCTAGTCACTGGCGGCGCTGACTCACGCCTAATTTTTAACTCTCATTACTGATTCTGACTGGAAGTAGACTATGACTATTATCGCTGAATACGGCAACGTATTACTGATAACAGCCTGCCTGCTTGGCTTTTTTATGGCCTGGGGGGTAGGCGCCAACGATGTTGCCAATGCCATGGGCACCTCGGTGGGCTCCAAGGCGCTGACCATTAAGCAGGCGATATTGATTGCCATGATTTTCGAATTTGCCGGCGCCTATCTCGCTGGCGGCGAAGTCACCTCGACGATTCGCAAGGGTATTATCGACCCATCGATATTGGCCGACACCCCCGAACTGCTGGTCTTTGGGATGATGTCCTCGCTGCTGGCGGCGGGTATCTGGCTGATGGTAGCGACCAGCTTCGGCTGGCCAGTCTCCACCACCCACTCTATTGTTGGCGCGCTGGTGGGCTTTGCCGCAGTCGGTATCTCCCCCGATGCGGTCAGTTGGGGCAAGGTCGGCAAGATTGTCGCCAGTTGGGTGGTGTCGCCGGTCACCTCAGGTATTATAGCGTTCTTTTTGTTCCGCACCGTACAGGGCCTGATCCTGTCGAAAAAACACCCTTTTCGTGCTGCCAAGCGGGTGGTGCCCTACTATATTTTTCTGGTCGGCTTTATCATCGCCATGGTGACCCTACTCCAGGGCCTCAAACATATCGGTCTGGAAATTGACTTTGTCGAGTCGGTGCTGTGGTCGGTGGCCTTCGGTATTGCCACCATGCTTATTGGTGTGGTGTTGCTGCGCAGGATTCAGGTTGAGGCCGGTGACGATGATGACTTTCACTTTGCCAGTGTCGAGCGGGTCTTTGCGGTACTGATGATGTTTACCGCCTGCGCAATGGCTTTTGCCCACGGTTCTAACGACGTCGCCAATGCGATTGGTCCGCTGGCAGCGATTAGCGGCATTATCAGTTCCGGTGGTGAAGTGGCGCAAAAATCTGCTATGCCAGCTTGGATCCTATTGCTGGGGGCGGTGGGCATCGTCGCCGGCCTGGCCATGTACGGGCACAAAGTTATTGCCACCATTGGCAATAATATTACCGAGTTAACTCCCAGTCGTGGTTTTGCTGCCACTCTGGCCGCAGCTACCACCGTGGTTATCGCCTCCGGTACCGGCCTGCCTATTTCTACCACCCACACCTTGGTCGGTGGCGTACTCGGAGTGGGTTTGGCCCGCGGTATCGGCGCCCTCAATCTGCGCGTTATCGGCTCTATATTTATGTCCTGGGTAGTCACCCTGCCAGCCGGTGCGGCCCTGTCCATCATGTTCTTCTTTATGCTTAAAGGTATTTTTCTGTAATCGTACGCAGGTATTGCGGTAGCTGCGGACAGCGCAGCGGTCAGTAATAAGCACTGACCGACTGCCCTCAACGACGCCATCAACGCGGTGGCCGGGGGTTGCAAGTATGGCAGTTATTGCAGAACACGGTACCGTACTACTGCTGTTAGCCTGCCTGTTTGGCTTTTTTATGGCCTGGGGGATCGGCGCTAACGATGTGGCCAATGCCATGGGCACCTCGGTTGGGGCGCGGGCGCTAACCGTTAAGCAGGCGATTATTGTTGCCACGATTTTCGAGTTCGCCGGCGCCTATCTGGCCGGAGGCGAGGTCACTGCCACCATTCGCAAGGGTATTATCGACCCAGCGCTGCTACAAGACTCACCGCATCTACTGGTATTTGGCATGATGTCCTCGCTGCTGGCGGCGGGCACTTGGCTGTTGATTGCCAGTGCCAAGGGCTGGCCGGTGTCCACCACTCACTCCATTGTTGGCGGCTTGGTCGGCTTCGCCGCCGTTGGTATCTCCGTCGATGCTGTGGCCTGGGGTCGAGTCGGTACCATCATCTCCAGCTGGGTGGTATCACCACTACTGGCTGGCAGCTTGTCTTACGCACTGTTCATCAGTGTTAGATATCTTATCCTCAATACTGATCAGCCTCTTCAAAATGCTAAACGCTATGTGCCACTGTATATGTTTGCAGTCGGCTTTATGATGGTGATGGTGACCTTGTTAAAGGGATTAAAACATATCGGCATCGACTTAGACTGGGGGCTAGGCAGCCCCTTTTTAAACGCGCTGCCGGTGGCGACAGCAGCGGGTGTGCTCACCGCACTGCTGGGCCGCGTGCTGCTAGCACGACTGCCGCCGACCGCCCCCGGCAGCAACCGCTTCGCCGCCGTAGAAAATGTATTTGCCGTATTGATGATTTTTACTGCCTGCGCCATGGCCTTCGCCCACGGCTCTAACGATGTCGCCAACGCAATAGGACCGCTAGCGGCGATTGCCAGCGTGGTCGGCAGTGGCGGTGTGGTCGGTGCGCAGGCGCCGCTACCGGCCTGGATATTGCTACTGGGTGGCGCCGGTATTGTATTGGGCCTGGCTACCTACGGCTTTCGGGTGATGGCCACTATCGGCCGCAAGATAACCGAGCTAACTCCCAGTCGAGGTTTTGCCGCCGAGCTCGCCGCCGCCACCACGGTGGTATTGGCCTCCAGTACCGGGCTGCCCATATCGACCACTCACACCTTGGTCGGGGCTGTGTTGGGGGTCGGACTTGCCCGGGGTATTGGCGCCCTCAACTTAAGCGTAATCCGCTCTATTCTTATGTCTTGGCTGATCACCCTGCCGGTGGGAGCGGGACTCTCTATCACTTTCTTCTTTATTTTACGCCAGATCTTTAGCTGAACCTGCTGGCTGAGCTACCTAGCTTTTTAGCTGCGTAGCTTTTCACTTGGGTAGTTTTTCACTTGGGTAGTTTTTCACTTGGGTAGTTTTCCACATAGGTAGCTAAGCTGCCTGCTATCCACTCAATATCCGCCGCTACCCAAGCCGGTAATTGCATACTGGCGGCGCATAAAATCTGATTCTGGCGCGATACATAACTCAATCCGGCGGCGGGAATCTGCGACCGCACAAACGACGTCTGGCCGCGGCGCCCCACCAGCGCCAACCACTACCCGATGGCAACCCCCACAGCCCGCTTCAGCCCGGTCTAGTTAGGCCGCAACCCTGCTGACCTCCATCACCTGATTGACAGCCGATCCCAGCTAGTAATCCCGCCAATGCAAAAGCGTTGCTTAGCCCGTCAATAACGCCAATAGCCGTTACAACTGTATTAACAAAAAACGACTGCGCTCAACCTTTGATCACTGTGACAAGCTGAAAGGCCGCTATGGAGGGAAAAGCCAAGCAGCAGCTGTTGAGTGAGCCGGTAGTTCACTCACAGCGATTAACGCTGTGCGTTACGGTGACGCTACCGTTTCGAGATCCGCTTCTTCGACTAGCTTATCTCTGACGCTCATCAGTACCTTGCCATAGTGATTATCACCGCGCCGATCTCGTCCACAACCCCAAAAGTAATCGTATTGGCTACTTTCGACCATTTTGTTACTGCCCGTTGCCACCAGCTTCGCCGCAATATCCGGATAGGTCCGGCACAGCGTGTAAACGGCACGGGTCATATACACCACCTTGACACTGCGCCAGTCTTTGCGAATTCGCCGAAATCGAGTGCGGCCCAATTTCCGGGCTTTCTTGGGATGATCGGCGCAGCGAATAGATTCTTGGTAGGCTTTATCCTCAAATTTCATCGCTTGAAAATAATGCTCTACCGACGGCCACTCCAACTCTTCCAAAAAAAACGGGTGTTTGGCAAATGTCCCAAAGTCCTCATTAATGTTCGACCGTGCGAAGTAGATCGCCTGTTGATCGCGATCGGCAAAAATACCCTTACTCATAGTACATACACCTTAAGCTAAAGCGATTTAATCAGTGGTGGACCCACTGTCTTTAGGTACCATTGCAATACCCTTAATACGGGTTACCGGTACCGACCTGTTAAACAGTGACTATAGGGCAAAGCAGCTACCGGTGTATCAACGCCATTAATCATAAAACCATTAAATGACTCATTGCCTGCTCTAGCTCGAGTTAACAGCCCCTGTGTTTCAGTGTTTTTTATCATCGGTATAACAATGACCCATCAAACCACTTGTGCCGGTGCCACCTACAGCAAAGTTCTGCTAATACAATACTGTTAACTTGTCTCATCATAGCCGTTAGTACGAATAAAAAGTGGCTGAAAAACCCGTGGCAACGGTAGAACTGGTTAGAAGGATATTGTTACTGGCATTTCTCTATTCTCAACGTCTGCAGCATCGATTGCAGGCCCGCCCGTCAACTGTTCACCGCGGTTTCAGTCGGCCAAACGAATCAGTTCTAGCACAGATATTTTGATCCCGACGCCGCCTCTTTAATTCCAGCAAAAAATACTGCAGTCGATAACAGAAAAATAAGCCTATTGCCCTGACTCAAAGCCACTGCAAAAGACCAAGCCAGTATGCACTCACTACCACTCGATACCCGGCTGCGCTTTGACACCTTTGCGAAAGGCGTGCTCAATATCTTCAATATTACTGATAGTATCGGCAACCTCGGCAAGTTCACGGTGCATAGTGCGACCGGTAATGATGACATTCTGCGCGGCCGGACGAGCGGCTAAAGCTTTGATCACCGGGCCAATATCGAGATAACCGTATTTGAACATATACGACATTTCGTCAAAAATTAATATGCCGTACTGCTCATCAGCCAGCATTTTTTCGGCTACGGCCCAAGCCTTCTCTGCCGCTGCGATGTCCTGTTCTTTATCTTGGGTTTCCCAAGTAAAGCCGTGCCCCATAACATGAAAGTCAACCCTCGCATGGTCCTTAAAAAACAAATGTTCTCCCGTCGCCATACGCCCTTTACTAAATTGAACTACCCCAGCGCGCTGCCCATGGCCGAGCGCCCGGGCCATAGTGCCAAATGCCGACGAGCTCTTACCCTTACCATTGCCTTTCATTAATATCAGAACGCCGCGCTCCTCGGTGGCTTTGGCTATGCGCGCATCGATAATCGCCTTTTTCGTTTTCATTTTATTGAGGTGTTTATCTTCGCTGTCACTCATAACCATAATCCTCTTATCTAATCGTTAAGCAGTGGCTAGAAATACTACCTGCTAGTGCCCCGCAATAGTTTTGCAATGACAGGCCCTGTCCCAAAACGCTAGACGCTATAGCATGCCTTACGGTGAACTCTAGATGAGTAGACCCTTGGCTCTTAAGCCTGCCCGCTGCGCCAAGCTAGCCTGAATATTACAGCTGTATTACCACGCTGGCCTATCGATATAGTCTAACACTTTGTCTACAGGACTACCGCCCTGCTAAGTCGCAGCCAGTCTTGCCTATTAACGTTTTCTTGCTGGTATTGGTCACCAAAGGAAGAAATTACAGTTGCCTTGTAGTTGCTGAACCTCCCACCATATGGGCGTTCAAGTAGCACTGATGGCAGCTTAACCCGGATGACCTTGCTGATAGGCTGAACTAAGGCGCGACCGCATTTGCTGACCGTGCTTGGGTATAGTGATTGGAGACAGTGCTTGGAGGCAGTGCTTGCCGATAAATTAGCGGATAACGATTTGCATCCAGTACACGGGG
>JBLHLU010000142.1:0-9862 GCA_047623385.1 Paraglaciecola psychrophila | reverse complement strand
CTTGACCCAGCATTTCACGTACCTTGGTGCCAGAGAGCAAGATAAAATCATCCATTGCATGATCCGGCGCATCTTTCATCATAATAACCTTGTCGAGTTTCTTCGAATAAGCCGTGTGGTCAGCGCGATAGATCTCGATCTCCAGCGAGCCCGCCGGTACTTTTTCGTCGAATATGGTCTGCGCGTCGAAGCCACCATAATAGTCTCCTACCCCGGCGTGATCACGACCTACTATAAAGTGGGTGCAACCGCTGTTCTGACGAAACACCGCGTGCAATACCGCTTCCCGAGGGCCAGCGTACAACATATCAAATCCGTATCCGGTGACCATTACCGTATTAGCGGGGAAGTACACATCAACCATCTTGCGGATACAGTTGTCGCGCACATCCGCCGGAATGTCACCGGGTTTCAATTTGCCCAGTAACATATGAATTAAAATACCGTCGCTGCCCAAATCTTGCTGGGCCATGCGGCACAGCTCCTCGTGGGCGCGGTGCATCGGGTTGCGGGTTTGGAAAGCGACCACTTTGTCCCAGCCGCGCTCGCTCATTTCCTCTCGAATCTCTACCGCGGTGCGGAAGGTGTCGGGGAAATCGCCCTGAAAGTAGCTGTAATTTAGCACTTGAATGGGCCCGGATAACAACCAATTACCCTGACTGACAAAGGCTGCAACACCGGGGTGTTGAGGATCGACGGTACCAAAAATTTGGGCCGCCATCGTTTGAATTTGAGCATCGCTAACCGCCTCGATCGCCGCTACGTCCATAATCGCCAATACTGGACTGCCCTCAACATTGGGGTCGCGTAAGGCGATGCGCTTGGCGTCGCCAATGGCACTAATATCACTGGCCATATTGACGATAGGTACCGGCCAGAACAGCCCGTCGACGGTGTGCAAATTTTCCGCCACTGCCAGTGCGTCAGCGAGGTTCATGTATCCGTCCAGCGGGGTAAAGTAGCCCGCGCCTAACATCACTGCGTTGGCCGCCGCCGCTGAGCTAACCAGTAGTGAAGGCAGTGACTCGGCCTCGCTCTGCAACTGCTCACGCAATTGGCTATCGGCGATATAAAGCGGTTTTAGGCTATCGGCGCCATGGGGTTTGATCATTGTGGTATTCCTTAAAATAGAATGTCGAGAGCGCCGGTCGAGCCGGCACCATCGGTATAGGCTAGGCCGGGGACAGCAATCCGCGCTGCTCCATCAATTCCAGTAACAAATCGACTTCCTGTTGCAGCGACATCTCGGCGCTATTGAGCACAACCTCCGCCGACAACGGTGCCTCGTAGGGGTCGGAGATACCGGTAAAATTGGGAATTTCCCCCGCTCGAGCTTTTTTATAAAGACCCTTGGGGTCGCGACTCTCCGCTACCGCCAACGGCACCTCAACATACACTTCAATAAAGTCCATGTTGGCGCTGCTGTGTAGCTCACGAACCAAATCGCGATCGGCTCGGTAGGGGCTGACAAAGCTAGACAGAGTGATAATACCGGTGTCGACAAATAACTTGGAGATCTCACCGATGCGGCGAATATTTTCGGTGCGATCCTCGGCGCTAAACCCCAGATTTTTGTTGATGCCGAGGCGAATATTGTCGCCATCAAGGCGGTAAGTCAGCTTGTTCCTAGCCGCCAGCGCCTGTTCGAGGGCCACCGCAATGGTGCTCTTGCCGCTGCCGGAGAGGCCGGTAAACCATAGCGTCGCGCCCTTTTGGCCGAGTATTTTGGCACGGTCTTCACGGGTGACTTCACCCTCGTGCCAGTGCACATTAGTGGCTTTTTGTTCGGCCATGATACATTCTCTCCTTAGTTAACTGTCTGTTGGAATAATGGGCGTTTGTTCACTGCGACAGCAGGGCTGCCGCCCATTGAGCAGCGCGAATTGTACCCGATTTGCCAGCGCGTACCAAACGCCTAAGCCTTCAAGAGCCCAGCAAAAATTGAATCAAGCGTGCCGTTAGCATCACAAAAATAAGAATAATGATGATCCGCGACAGCTTACTTTGCTGCTCCGGGGCGATCGGTTTAGCGTAGCGTTCGGTCACCTTCACCACTAGTGCCAGCACCGCAAACAGCACCAGTAAAATAAGAAACAAGTTATTCATCGCATGACCTTCTCGTGGCCCGCTCGCGCAGCCAATAGTTCCCGAGCACGGCTATACCAAGCGGAGGGGTTGTCGATTTCACCTTCGGCTAGCAGCGGCGGATAATCCAGCCCCTGCTCCCGGCAAAAACGCCATACCTTGGGGTGAGCCCATTCAAAAAATAGACGCTGATAATCGGCCGTAGAAATTCGCCGCTTATCGTATAAGCGTTTTTGCTGGCGCTGGTGTTGTGCCTCCGCCAAAATAATACCCGCTGCCACCGACACATTAAATGATTCGACCATACCCACCATCGCAATGGTGACATGGCAGTCGGCTAGATCAATGCCGCGCTGGCTGAGACCTTCCTTTTCCGCCCCCAGCAACAGCGCAGTTGGAAGGGTATAGTCTATTTGGCGGTAATCAATGGCCTGCGCCGACAACTGCGTAGCGACAATTTGAAACCCCTTAGCCTTTAGCGCTGCCACCGGGGCCTCAATGTTGTCATAACGCTCTACGTTGACCCACCGATGGCTGCCCAGTGCCGTGCCACGAAAAGAACGATAGTCCTTGTCGCCGATGACGCAGTGCACATCGGCAATCCCCACTGCATCTGCGGTGCGCACAATAGCCGACAAATTGCGCTCTTTATGCACATAGTCAGTAATTACACTCAGGTCTGGTTGGCGCCGATCAAGCACTGCGCGCAATTTTTCGAACCGCTGTGGAGTCATTAAATCTCAGTCGATGATGGCTGATAGTTGATGAAAAATACCCTAGCTGGAAATATAGCTTGTAGGGCCTAGGCTAACAGGTCGAGCGAGCGTTGCTGGTGTTGAAAAACCCTGTGCTCCAGCAGAAGGGCTACTACTAGCATTACCGAGTATTGCAGTATAACTGTCAGCTATGGCGCCCCGACCACAGCACCAGCGCGACCGCAAAGATAGTATTTCTGGCACTAGTGACCCCGGGCTCGAAAGCCCAAGCACAGACGCGGATTAACATTCGCTGCGTGCTCAGGTTATCACTATCATGGGGTAGGCTCTGAACCCTTGCCGGCTTCCTCATCAGCACCACTGTCGGCGGGCTTGACGATTTCACTGTTGGCCTTTTTGGCCGCCGAGCGACGAGGTTTTTTAGCCGCAGGGCTATCGGCTTTGTCATTCGTCGCGCTATCGGGTTTATCTTTAACCTCGACAGGCACATCGCTTTTAACAGGGGGCTGGGGTGCAGATCGCTCGCCGGCAGCTGCGGTAGCAACCTGATCAACAGGCGCCACCGGCCATGCGCTGTCGGGCCACTCCCCACTAGGAAACGGCGAGTCTTCACTGTTATAGGTTAAAAACCGCGCCAACTGGAATAAATAATGCGTTAGTACGCCGGCAAATTGACTGAGCTTGACATTGGGACCACCGGTTACCAGCGATGTGCCGATCTGCACCACTACTACTATTTTCAGCAAAAAATTAGCGGCGGAGTAGGCAAGTGCAAACAGCACTATATAAAGAATACGCGTCCACTGACTGACGTCCTTGAGGCGGGCAGAAAGTTGCTCTTGTTCCATGATATCCTCCGGTAAAACCCTATCATAGCGCGCCAGCGAGCCGCTGCAAAGCCCCGTTTGGTGTAAGCACGACGAGGCCAAGAAGCGCTAGGCGATGGTGACTGAAGCGCCAGTATTTTGAATTATCAAATAGTAAGCAAATAAGCTGTAGGCAACCTTTGCAACAGATGAGCTCTGTTAGGTTTTTAGCTGAAGGCCCATTTGACTGAGCGCTTAGCGCTGCCAGATTCGCTTTAATCGAAGTGGGCCCAGACCTTCTGTAAGTCTTTTCACACCGAGGTTCAATTACCTACCGCAGTCATCGATATCGACTTTATTGCTTTGCCGATAACACCGCTGCAGTAAAATTCTTGCTTCGATACAACCCCACTGCTTTCAAAATTTTCGGTGATAACCAGTATCAGCGCAACCAATCAAAGTGTTAGGTGATTTGCTAAACAGTTGCAGCGGAAAAAGGAAGGGTATAACTGAAACTAGCTGCCATGCAATTTGATTGTTCGCCGATTATGGCTGCAGATAGTGCCGCTGGGTAGCCATTATCTCTGATAACTGGCAGGGTATAACTGGAGACTCGGATGTTTGGGGTGAGTCTTTTTTGAGTGGTGTTTTTTTACAGTGATGGTTTAGCGGGATAGTCGAGATAGTCGAGATAGTCGAGATTGTCGGACTTTCGAGGTAGTGGGACTTTCAATAAAGTCATGCTGCCGAAATGGTCAAGGTGATCATAATGTCAAAAAAAAAGCAACTCACTAAGGAGCTGCTTTTTGTCGACCATGAATCATTGTTTACAGAGCAACAATGTTCTCAGCCTGTGGGCCTTTTTGGCCTTGAGTAACAGTAAACTCAACTTTTTGGCCTTCAGCTAAAGTCTTAAAACCATCGCTAGCGATAGCGCTAAAGTGGGCAAAAACATCTGGACCAGATTCTTGCTCGATAAAGCCAAAACCTTTAGATTCGTTGAACCACTTAACAGTTCCTGTAGTTGTATTAGACATAATAGTATCCTGAAATTTAAATAATTTGGAGCCTTCAAAAGGCTTGAATTGCGTAAAAATGTAGACTGAAACTTAAAAACTGCAGGACGAGGCGTTACGAATAAAACAGCGCAATGTAGGATATAAATAAGAGACTTCTTTCTAGCTGGAGCAGACCATATAGGGTTAATCAGTCACTGTCGAGCTTTATTTAGTATTGGCTCATAATAATCTTCTACTTCTAACCAAAACGAATGTTATCCTGCAGTGATATGGTGGCTAACACCCTATAGAGCTAGCTAACAATCAATCGGGGCGGACCGCTAACACCGCACTCACTGTAACGGCCTCTGGCTTAACTCAATCGCAGCTTTGGTAAAACGCCAGATATCGAGACCTCGATGAGCTGACACCTCCGCGCATGACCGGGTACAGCGGAGCCAACAGCTGAATATTAGGCGGTCGACAACGATAACAAGCTAGCACCTAATACACTGCTGCATCTAACGCTACATCTGCCGACCGAGACCAGCCCAAAACGGCTGTCGCAGTAGCTTACGCTGAATTTTACCCGAGGGCAGCCGCGGTAGCAGTTCAACAAAGTCAATGGTTTTGGGCGACTTAAACGCCGCCAGCTCTGATCTAACGAAGTCTATTAACTCCCTAGCAAGATCATCACTGGCTACATGACCCTCGCGCAACTGCACCAGCGATTTAACCTCCTCACCCCACTCGTCGTTGGGCACACCGATACTGCAAACGTCTGCCACCGCCGAATGTTTTAATAGCACATCATCAGTCTCCTGCGGGTAGATATTAACGCCGCCGGAAATAATCGTCTCAGCGCTGCGACCGGTTAAAAACAAGTAACCCTCAGCATCGATATAACCCATATCTCCCAAAGTAAAATAATCACCTAAATAACTGCCGGCGGTTTTCTCTGTGTCTTTGAAATACTCAAAGCGCAGTGGCGGTGCCTTAAAATAAAGCGTGCCCACTGTGCCCGATGCAACCTCGAGCCCGTCGTCATCACAGACTTTGTTATCGGCGGTAGCAGGTGCCTTGCCAACGCTGCCGGGATGATCCAACCATTGCTGAGCGTTGATATTGTAGCCACCGCCGCCTTCGGTAGCGGCATAATATTCGTACACCACCGGCCCTACCCAATCGATCATGCGCTGCTTCACATGAACCGGACAGGGCGCTGCGCCGTGTAATAGATAGCGCATTGAACTTAGATCGTATCGGGCTTTGACCGGCTCTTCCAGCGCCAGCAGGCGATGAAACATGGTCGCTACCATATGCGTATGGCTAATCCGGTGGCGGTCAATCAATGCCAGTGTTTCGATGGCGTCCCACTGATCCATAAAGACCACCCCGACGCCATTGTTTAGCGCCAACACCACATTGAAGGTCAGCGGTGCGGCGTGATATGCCGGACCAGCGCAGAGCGAGCAATCGCTGGCGGGGTCCATCGCCGCATCAATTTCAAACTGACTAGCTGGCACCTGGCTTGCGACCTCAGCGCTGACCCGTGGCCGATAAACGCCCTTGGGCCGACCGGTAGTACCAGAGGTATACAACATCTGACTGCCTACTAACGGATCATCGATATCCTCTGTCAACTGCCCCTGCAGGCACAAGTCATAGTCGTCAAAGCCCTCGATGCTACCGCCCACAGCAAGCGCCAGTAACAAGCGACCACTATTGCAGCGCAGTGCTTCCAGTGCCGGTAACTCGCACAGACTATCGGCAATAAAGGCACGGGCCTCGCTATTGCCGACCACGTAAGAGGTGTTGTCGCCAGTTAGATGCCAGTTAATCGGGGTGACTCGCAACCCGGCTCGCAGGCAGGCAAAATACACCTCGACAAATTCAGGCCGGTTGCGCAGTAACATCGCCACGCCATCGTCGGGTTTGAGCCCGGCGCCGCGCAGTACCCGCACCAGTTGATTAATTCGGCTGTTGAGCTCGGCGAAAGTGCGATTACCGTACACAGAACTAACTGCCATTTTTGTTGGGCGCAGTGCCGCGTGGTGGGCGACACTCATGCCGCAACCTTTTGCCTGCTGTAATGTTAGCTGAACTGACATCATCCTATCCTCATTGACCATCGTTATTATTGTTGATCGCCCCATCATAGCGCCCCACTTGCCTTGGCCATAGTACTGCAGCGAGGCCGTGATTGTGCTGATAGCAGGCAACTGTTACTTGCTGCGGTGCTCGGCTGCCGGTGACAGCAGCCTTGCCGACGACTAGGCTGTAAACAGCAGCAACCGATAACCAACACCGCTAACATTAGCTAACATTAGCTACAAACCATAAATCCACTAGCTTTAGCTAACGACCGTAAATCCAGCAACCGATAGTGAACCACAAAGGGGATTACCGTGAAAATAGCTTATATTAATATTTTTGTCAGTGATTTGAACAAGGCCGTCAACTTTTACCAGCAGACACTGGGCCTAAGCCTGTTAACCCATGACCCCGATTTTGGCTACGCCGCCTTTCAAGTCGGGGCCATCAAACTCGGACTTGCGGTACCCGGGGCCGAGCAACTGCAACTTATTGGCGGCCACAGCGGCATCGGTTTGGCGGTGACCGACCTGGACAACAGCTACCGAAAACTGATTGATGCGGGTGCGCGCTTCAGCATGGAACCCACCCGGCAACCTTGGGGCGGCTATATGGCGCTGCTTGAAGATCCCGACGGCAACCGATTTTACCTTGATCAGGTCAGCGAAATAATCGACTAAAATCTTCCTCAGCCGCGCCCTGGGCAGCGTTACCGCAACTGCGGTAACGGTATTTTTAGCTAAAACGGGAGGTGAAACCTGGCCTTTTATATGGTAGCGTTCGGGCCACACTATTTTCAATTATTTCAATCAACACAATCACTTACTGGGAATTTTCATGTCTGCATCCGATATTTTGCTGTACCAACAAAGCGGCCACATTGTCACTTTAACCATGAATCAACACGAGACCCGCAACGCCATCTCTGACGATGCCATGATCGATGCTATCGTAGCCGCCTGCGCCCGTATTAACGCTGACAGCTCGATTCGAGTCGCAATTATCACCGGCGCAGGCAGTGCCTTTTCCTCCGGCGGTAATGTCAAAGATATGCGCGACAAAAAAGGCATGTTTGGCGGCAGCGCGGTTTCCATCCGCGACGGTTATCGCACCGGTATTCAGCGTATTCCACTGGCGGTGAGCCAGTTAGAGGTGCCCATTATTGCCGCGGTTAACGGCCCCGCTATCGGCGCCGGCTGTGATCTCACAATGATGTGCGACATGCGTGTGGCCTCAGAAAAAGCGCTGTTTGCAGAGAGTTTTGTCAAGGTCGGACTCATTCCCGGCGACGGTGGAGCTTGGTTTTTGCCGCGGGTAGTGGGCATATCACGGGCCAATGAAATGGCCTTTACCGGTGAACCCGTCAATGCCCAAACCGCTCTCGCTTGGGGTATGGTGTCAAGAGTAGTGGCCCCAGAGGCACTGATGGAAGCCGCTATGGAACTGGCTGGCCGGGTAGCCGTCAACCCACCCAGCGCGCTGCGAATGACAAAGCGGTTGATCAAAGAGAGCGAGCACTCGCGCCTCGATACACTGCTGGAAATGTCTGCTTCAATGCAGGCGCTGGCGCACCAAACCAAGGACCACGAAGAGGCCGTCAACGCAATAATCGAGAAGCGCGCGCCGGTCTTTACAGGAGAGTAGGCGGCCAATAGGCCAGTGACTAAGCTGGGGCTCCAGTATAAAACGGAGTATAAAAAAGTAGTATAGAACGTGGCGCAGCACAGCGCGTTATAGCCAACTGCCAGTGTGACTGGCAGTTCACCACCCCCCAGCAAACACCGGCAACCTTACAATAATAAACCAGCTGACAGCGTGACTTTAATGAAATTATGGAACCCCCAAGCGGAGAATTTAAGCCGCCGCGAACTGCGTCAACTGCAGTTGGAAAAACTGCGAGCGCTAGTGACCCGAGTTGATGCGCAAAGCCCCTACTACCGCGACAAATTTAACCGCGCCGGAGTTAGTGTCGACACTTTAAAAACACTGGAGCACTACCGCGACTTTCCCACTTTCGACAAAGACGAAGAGCGCCTCAGCCAGCAGCAATCGCGCATTGAGCTAGGGCACCCCCTGGGCATGCATATCAGCTGCGATCGCAGTTTGGTCAATCGTATGTCCTCCTCTTCGGGTACCACCGGGGCGCCCACGTTTAGTGGTTTTAGCCGGGCAGACCGCGCTATCGCCGCCGAGAATACCGCTCGCGGCATGGTTAGAATGGGCATGGCTCCCGGTGATGTAGTGCTGCACGCCAGCGTACTCAGCATGTGGATTGCCGGGGTGCCCGCAGTGGACTCGATGATGGCCTTCGGCGCCTGCGTGGTGCCAGTAGGGGCACTGAGCGGCGTTGAGCGGGTGGCGCAGATTGCCCAAGAAACCAAACCCAAGATGATACGCACCACGGTATCCTTCGCTCGCCACTTAGCGAGTACGATGCAACAGCGCGCCGGTATCGACCCCAAGAGCTTAGGTATCGAAAAAGTGGTGGTCACTGGTGAGCCCGGCGGTAGTATTGCCGCTATTTATGGCGAGATAGAAGAAGCCTTTGGCGGTGCCACCGTCTATGACAGCATGGGGGCGACTGGCTGTCACAGCCCCTGCGGTATCTCCTGCGAGGCCCATTCCGGCATCCATTTTTACGCCGAGGACAATGCCTATTTTGAAATTGTCGATCCCGACACACTGGCGCCACTGCCGTTGGAAGACGGGGTCGAAGGCGAGATTATCTTCACCGGCTTGGAGCGGGAGTGCGGCCCACTGCTGCGCTGGCGCGATAAAGACATCATCAAACTCAACACCGCTCCCTGCGAATGTGGCAGGCCCGGTGTACGCATGAGTTTTAAGGGCCGGGTCGACGATATGCTGCTGGTTAAGGGCGTTAATGTATTCCCCAATGCGGTGCGCGATGTCATCAACTCACACTCACCCGATACCAGCGGTAATATTCGCATAGTACTGCCAGAGCCCGGACCGGTTGCTGTTTCACCGGTAGCAGTATTGGTAGAGGTTACCGCCAATCTCAGCGAGCAGCGCCAGCGTGAGTTGGCGGTGGAGCTAGAGCGCGCCATTCATCATCAACTGCGTTTTCGCGCCAACATTATCTTGCAGGCGCAGGGACTCTTTGAATTAAAAACCGGCGCCACCGGTAAATCAAAATTACTTG
>JBLHLU010000141.1:0-9962 GCA_047623385.1 Paraglaciecola psychrophila | reverse complement strand
GCTATGGTAGCACTAACTTCACTCAAACCTCAGGAGGCGCGAATAATCGCACCCGAAATCAGGTCGCGTATCTGCGACGGTTTGCGGCTAGCGCCTACCGATCCCCCCACTAAAAAGTCGAGCTGCGGGCCAAGTTGACGCCGTACTTGCCAGGGCCAGCGCGGCGCCTGATCGCCACTGAAATTTGCTGAGGTCGACACAATCGGGCCACCAAAGGCGTCACACAGTGCCGCCACCAGTGGATGCGCACTCACTCTCAGTGCCACTGCTGAAAAATGGCCGCGCACCAATTGCTCGGCGCTGCCGTTATCGGGCACTAACCAGGTCACAGGTCCCGGCCAGCTATTGTCTAGACGGGCCAACAAGTGCTCATCAAGACCGTTCAGCGCCGGTTGAAATTGCTCGATAGAAGCGGCCACCTGAATAAGACCCTTGTCGGCACTGCGGCCCTTAATTTGCAGTAAACGAGCAATGGCGGTGCGGTTGTGCGGATCGCAACCCAGACCCCAAACAGCCTCAGTGGGATAGGCGATGACCGCCCCCTCGCGCATCAGCTTGGCGGCAATATTAACAGCCACCCGATGGCGATAAGTTAAGGGTAGCACGGCAGCGGGCATCGTCGACAATTCTCAAACCTCAGCTTTTGTTAAGGGGTGACAACGCGCCACCACTGCCATTCGGCCATGCACAGCGTCAATCTTCGCCATGCGCCGGGGCGACTTCAACTTCGCAGCAGCAGCATGGGCAAAAATCGCCTGTAGCTGCGTCAGGGCAAGCTGCCACTGATCTAGATCAGCAGCTGAACCGGTCAATGCGGCAACAGTTGGCTGGCTCATAGTCTATCCTTCCACGCTATTGTTAACATCACCTTCCAGCTTGGCAAAATGCCTACAATGATCGCCCGATAAAAACGCGGAAATTAACCAACCTTCACCGGGAATGCAAGCTTATTTGCTACAAATAAATGGATTGTTATTTAACCGCGCGGCGCCGGCGACAGTTGTCGGAAGCGTCCCGCGCAGGCCTCTACCCGGCCCTTGAGTTCTAAAGTGGTCAACAGCGCAGTCAACTCTGATGTAGGCCAACCGCTGCGCTGCTGTAGCAAATCAATCGAAGCGAGATCAAAGCCCATATAATCGAGCAACTGGCGCTCCCGGTCGTTCACCCCGGGGCTGTTAGGCGCTAGCGGCGCGATTGCCACTACACTCTTTAGCGGCAACCAACCTTGTAGTTCCACCAGTACATCTGCGGCGGTCTCCACCAGTGTGGCACCTTGTTTGATCAGCGCGTTACTGCCGCGGCCACCGGGGTCGTGAATAGA
This sequence comes from Paraglaciecola psychrophila, assembly GCA_047623385.1. GTDB lineage: Bacteria > Pseudomonadota > Gammaproteobacteria > Pseudomonadales > Dasaniaceae > Oceanicoccus. Next base: position 8,641 of record JBLHLU010000141.1, on the reverse strand, counting down.
GCTGGGAATTGCCAGCACGTCTCTATTTTGCTCCAGCGCCAGCCGCGCAGTAATAAGAGAGCCACTCTTCAGCGCCGCCTCAACGACCAGTACCGCCAGACTCATACCGCTGATAATGCGATTTCGCCGTGGAAAATTTTGCCGCCTAGGCGGTGTGCCGAGGGGGAATTCACTCAACAACAGCCCATGTTCGCCAATCGCTGCAAACAGTGCACGGTTACCCGCGGGATAAATACCGTCGATGCCGGTACCCAATACAGCTAGCGTATCGCCGCCGGCATCAAGGGCGCCTTGGTGACAGCGAGCATCAATACCCGCCGCCAGACCGCTGCTAATCGTCATACCGCTGGCCGCTAGTACCCGCGCAAAGCTATAAGCATTTTCTAATCCCTGTTGCGAGGTTTTACGACTGCCGACCATAGCCAGTTGCGGCCGATTGAGTAAGGCGCAATTGCCTCGGGCGTAGAGTAGCGGCGGCGGCGGCGCGATTTGCTTGAGCAGTTCAGGATAATCGTCACTGGCTAGCGACACTAGGGTGATTTGATGTTGCTGAAGATACTCTACATCTCGGTTGAGTTGCAGGCCAGGGCCTTCGTCTAGCAGCCTTGTTAAAGCCGCCTGCGCAGCGCTGGACAACCCCACTGCGAGCAGTTCTGAGGCACCTAGATCGACAATGTCAGCGACACTATCGACCGCATTTAATAGCCGTACCAGCTGCGCTTCGGGCAGTTGTTCCAAGCGCTGCAGCGCCAGTAATAGTGTGGTCTCGTCGCTCAACATAGATCATCCTTGATCCAACCAATAACGCAGTCGATAACCTAGCCAACAGCTCAGCCAAACGCCTGCTGCTAGGGGTTTTCTACTCTATCCATAACCGACAACGGTTTGCTTGCCTTGAGCACCAGCGCGTAACTGACTTTTTCAAAGCTGCGAAACACCATTAAGATTCCCTCGCGAGAGTCGGGTACTTTGACAATTTCTTTGCTTACCGGGTCTCTGACCTGCTCGCCGACCTTAAAAATAGCCAGTACATGACCGATATCGAGACCGTCGCGCAGCCCCCGGTTGAGCACCACAGCATTCATACTGCCGATTTGTGATACGCCACCCTCGACCGCGATAATATAGCCGCTGATATCAGACTCCGGCGCACTGGGGTGAAAGTTGCTGTTAATGATGCGTTCTTCCTCCTCCAATAGGCGATCGCTGCGGCGAACTTCCTGAGTGGTCTGGTTGAGCGCCAAGGTGGCGACATCCTTGGTTAATGCGATCAACTGCGCGCTGGCAATAGCCACCGCCTGATAGCCCAGCACCTCACCCGTTTCAGGATCGATAAAAGTCTGCCCCGGACGAAAGATACCGTAGCTGTCCTGCTGCTCGGTAAATTCACCGCGGGCAAACAACTGATCGCCGGCACCGCTGACAATACTGCCGTCTTTGCCCGCCAGTACATAGGGTGCGCTTTTTAATACGCCCTGATCTACCACCCGGCTACCGATCAAAAACGGGGAGATCACCCCTAACGGTATCGCCGGGATCGCTAAATCCAACTCTGAGATCCGCACCCTTGGAGTCAGCTTGATATCTTTGTTGCGGTTGAGCACCAGTTTCGGCTGGCCGTCGATATAGACCAAATTGAGCACATCGCCGGGATATATCTTGTCGGGGTTATCAATCTGTCGATTGCGGTGCCAGATCTCGGGCCATTTCCAGGGGCTCTGCAAAAACACCCCGGCAATAGCCCACAGGGTGTCTCCCTTAACCACCACATACGTCTTCGGGTGGCCGGCTTTTAAAGCCAGCGTATCACCGGACTGCGCATAGGCCAGTGGTGTTACCAGCAGCAGCGAAAACACCAGCAATCGGATTATATCCAGTGGTGCTTTATTACCCGACAGGGCATTTTTCATAACAGCATTCCTTTTCTCGGAACCATATTCGACTAATTATCGGCCATTGGCGATCGCGACAAGCGGAGCAATAGCTGACTAAAGTGCCGATAAATAGTCTGCAATTTTTATTTACAGACGTTATTCACCGAGTAAAATAATTCGACAGCCTGTATACTATAGCAGCAAACCGAGCGGCTATCCGCCCATTGAGGGCTAAGATCATAGAAGACTAATTTCTTATTGATCATAATGTTAGCAGCAATACTTAGATTCATACTAGAAGTTCGTCACAAACTAACATGACTATATTAAGTATCCTTGAGTTCCCAGACAGCAGGCTGCGCACCGCAGCCGTTCCCGTTGCCGCAATTGACGACACTGTGCGCCAACTAGTGGCTGATATGCTGGCAACTATGTACGCGGCACCGGGTATTGGCCTGGCAGCCACCCAGGTCAATGTTCATCGCCAAGTCGTGGTGATCGACATCAGCGAAGCCGGTGACGACCCGCGCGTATTTATCAATCCAGTATTAACGGTATTAGACAGCCCGGCCCACGAGTACGATGAGGGCTGCCTATCAGTGCCAGGCTTTTACGAGACCGTTACCCGCCCAGAGCGAGTACAGGTCAGCGCCCTCGATCTTGAGGGAAAGCCCTTTGACAGCGAGCTCGAGGGGCTACTGGCCACTTGCATTCAACACGAGGTTGACCACCTCAATGGCAAACTATTTGTCGACTACCTGTCGCCGCTCAAACGCAGCAGAATACGCAAAAAGCTCGAGAAACAACACCGCGAAATAGACTGAGTCCGACGCATGGTCTCGGTATGAACCGCGGTCGAGCCCTGTCACCTCTCTCAGCACCACCCCCAGCGATCGACGCTAGCCAAAGGTATTGTGTCAATGAACCAGGATTCTCCGCTTCGCATTGTCTTCGCCGGCACCCCCGACTTTGCCGCCGCCCACCTGCAAGCGCTACTGGCCGACGGCGCCTGGCGCCACTCGATTATGGCGGTCTATAGTCAACCCGACCGGCCCTCAGGGCGCGGCAAAAAATTAACCCCAGGGCCGGTCAAACGGCTCGCTGTGGAACACGGTATCGAGGTTTACCAGCCGCTTAATTTTAAGCAGCCCGGGGCTATCGAGCAGTTGACCGAACTGGCTCCAGACCTAATGATTGTGGTTGCCTACGGTCTGTTGCTGCCGCCCTCAGTGCTAGCTATACCGCGCTTGGGATGTATTAACGTACACGCCTCATTACTGCCGCGCTGGCGCGGCGCGGCACCGATTCAGCGGGCGATTGAGGCCGGCGACGCGCAGACCGGAGTGACTATAATGCAAATGGACAAAGGTCTCGACACCGGCGCCATGCTGCGCAAGGCAAGCTGCGATATCGGCCCTCACTGCAGTAGCGCTGACTTGTTCGAGACGCTGGCGCAAATCGGTGCGCCAGCGCTTATCGAGACCGTCGATCAACTGGCCAGCGGCATCAGCTGTGGCGAGATCCAGGACCACAGCCTCAGTAACTACGCCGCTAAAATCACCAAACAAGAAACACTGATCGACTGGCGCGAAGACGCCGCGGTAATCGAGCGTAAGATCCGCGCCTTTAACCCCGCGCCCATCGCCTCAGCCAATCTCGACGGCGAGCGCATAAAGATCTGGCAGGCAGCATTGGCCGACGGCGAGGGTCCCGCGGGTACTATTATCGGCGCCGGTAAGCGCGAGCTGCTGGTGGCCTGTGGCAGCGGTAGCTTGTCGCTACAACAACTACAACTACCCGGTGGCAAGGCTATGGATGTAGCCGCACTGATGAACTCCAAGGCAGCACTGTTTACCGTGGGTCGCCAATTTGAACTACCGGAGCCCAATGATGAAAACTAAACCGGCTAGCACCAAAACAGCACCACTACTGGACTGTCGAGCGGCGGCGGCACGCTGCCTAGCCGCGGTCGTCGACGGCGTGTCCCTCAACCAGCAAATCTCTCTGTTAGAGAGCCGGGTAAAGGAGCGTGACCGTAGCCTTTTTCGGCAGCTGTGTTACGGCACCGTGCGCCTATACCCCCAGCTCAATGCGATCGCCAGTCAGCTGCTGGCAAAACCGCTTAAAGGTAAAGATCGCGATATCACTTTGTTGATATTGTGTGGCGGCTACCAACTCAGTGACACTCGCATACCGGAACACGCCGCAGTCAGTGCCACCGTGGCAGCCACTAAAGACTTGAAAAAACCCTGGGCCAAGGCCTTGGTCAACGGCGTGCTGCGCCAATGGCAGCGCCGCAGTGACGAGCTGCGTGGCAATCTCGAGGACTTTGCCTTGGCCGCGCATCCGCAGTGGTTATATCGGGCCATTAACACCGCCTGGCCACAACAGGCAGACACCATACTGCAGCAGAATAACCAACAGCCGCCACTGTGTTTGCGGGTCAATCAAGCGCACTGCAATGCCGATCAATACCTAGCACTGCTCACCGAACAGGGTATTGGCGCACAGCGCTGCGACTATGCCGTTGAGGGCGTGCGCCTCGACAGCCCGGTCGGGGTAGAACAGCTACCCCACTTTGCCGAGGGCTGGGCCAGCGTGCAAGATGAAGCCCCGCAGCTGTCCGCGTCGCTGCTTGAGCTGGCACCGGGACAGCGAGTGTTGGATGCCTGTTGCGCCCCCGGCGGCAAGAGCTGCCATATTCTGGAAAGCGAGCCGCAGCTGGCAGAATTAGTGGCGCTGGACATTGACCCAGAGCGACTGCCGCGGGTACGGGAGAACCTTCAGCGGCTGCAGTTGACCGCGACGGTGACCACCGGCGACGCCGCCGCTGTCGACGGCTGGTGGGACGGCGTGCCCTTCGAGCGCATATTGCTCGACGCACCGTGTTCCGCCACCGGTGTTATTCGCCGCAACCCAGATATTAAACTGCACCGCAGTCCAGCGGATATTGAGGCCCTAGCCCAGTTGCAGGGAGAAATCCTGCAGGCCTTGTGGCGTACACTGGCACCGGGCGGTCTGCTGCTCTATGCCACCTGCTCGATACTGCCACGGGAAAACAATGAACAAGTCGCCCATTTCTGTCAGCATCAAGAAGACGCCGAACACCTGCCGATCACTGCCGAGTGGGGCTTGGCCTGTGACTACGGTCGCCAGCTATTGCCGCAGGAGCAGGGCCACGATGGTTTTTACTATGCACTGCTGCGAAAAAACATGTGAACCAAACCTCCGCTGTTAGAGAAATATGAATAGGCTTAGTAAAAAAAAGGAATATCCCCTGCAAAAAAATGCCCTTTAACCGATAAGCGCCTACAATGGTGCCATCGATAGCCGCTACCATAACGGTGTAGCGGCGACCAACCCTGTGTTAACACGACTGCAACTTCTATGAAAATAATCATCCTCGGCGCGGGACAAGTTGGCGGCTCTCTGGCTGGGCATCTCGCCGACGAGAATAACGACATTACCATTGTCGACACCGATGGCGAGCGCCTGCGAGAACTGCAAGACCGCTACGATATTGGCACCGTCACCGGTTCCGCGTCTCATCCTGACGTATTGGCTCGAGCCGGCGCTGAAGACGCTGATCTGCTGATTGCGGTGACCAACTCTGACGAGATCAATATGATCGCCTGTCAGGTCGCCTATACCTTGTTCCACACCCCGACCAAAATTTCTCGGATCCGCGCCCAAGCCTATTTTCAGCGCTCCGAACTGTTTGACGACAAGTATATCCCGATCGACGTTATCATTAGCCCAGAGCGGCTAGTGACCCAATATATCAATCGGCTGATCGAATACCCCGGAGCGCTGCAGGTAGTCGACTTTGCCGAGGGCAAGGTGCAGCTAGTGGCAGTGCGCGCTTATCACGGTGGCCCTATCGTCGGCTCGGAGCTGATCGAGATACGCCGCCACATGCCCAATGTCGATACCCGCGTCGCCGCCATTTTTCGCCGGGACCACGCCATTATGCCGACTGCCAATACCGTGGTAGAGGTCGATGACGAGGTGTTTTTTATCGCCGCCAAAGAGGACATCGTACCGGTCATGAGCGAATTGCGCCGGCTCGACAAACCCTATAAGCGTATTTTGATCGCCGGCGGCGGCAATATTGGCGAACGGCTGTGTGAGGCGCTCGAAGATCAGTACCGAGTCAAGTTGATTGAGCAGAGTAATCCGCGCTGCAAGGAGCTCTCTGGCAGCCTTAAGCGCACCGTGGTACTACACGGTAACGCCTCGGATCGAGACCTACTGATTTCCGAAAATATCGACGAGGTCGATGTCTTCTGTGCCCTCACCAACGACGATGAAGCCAATATTATGTCGTCGATGCTGGCCAAACGGCTGGGGGCAAAAAAGGTGATCACGCTTATTGCCAACCCGGCCTATGTCGACCTGGTACAGGGCGGTGAAATAGATATCGCCATCTCGCCGCAGCAGATCACCCTAGGCAGTCTGCTGACCCATGTGCGACGCGGTGATATTTCCAATGTTCACTCACTGCGCCGGGGCGCCGCGGAGGCCTTGGAGATGATTGCCCACGGCGATGCCAAGTCCTCCAAAATCATTGGTCGGCGCCTCGATGAGATCGAGAAAGTACCGGGCTCCAGTATTGGCGCTATCGTTAGAGGTGACCAAGTATTGATCGCCCACCGCTATCTGGTTATCGAACCGGAGGACCACGTCATCGTTTTTCTGACTGACAAGACCAAAATCAAACAAGTCGAGCGTCTATTTCAAGTGGGTTTCAGCTTTTTTTAACGGGCAGCATCGATGCATTTTACACTGATTTCTCGAATTCTCGGCATGCTGCTAATGGTATTCAGCGTGACCATGGTGCCGCCTATGCTGGTATCACTATGGTATCAAGACGGTTCTCACAGCGCCTTTGCCATCGCCTTTGTTATCACCTTGAGTTGCGGCGCAATAATGTGGTTGCCGGTAGTCAAACAAAAGCGCGACCTGCGCACCGGCGACGGCTTTTTAATTACCTCGCTGTTCTGGTTAGTACTGGGCTTGTTTGGTGCGCTACCCTTTTTATTGTCAGCCAACCCGGTGCTCAGTATCACCGACGCGGTATTCGAGTCGATGTCGGGGCTGACCACCACCGGCGCTACCGTTATCACCGGTCTGGATTATCTACCCAAGTCGATTTTGTACTACCGCCAGCAACTGCAATGGCTGGGGGGCATCGGTATTATTGTTATCGCCGTCGCCATCTTGCCCATGCTGGGCATTGGCGGTATGCAATTGTACCGGGCGGAAACTCCCGGGCCGATGAAAGACCGCAAGCTAACCCCGCGTATTACCGAAACCGCTAAGGCGCTGTTTTTAATTTATGTACTGCTGACAGTGACCTGTGCCATCGCCTATTGGCTGGCAGGTATGTCGGCCTTCGACGCGATTTGCCATGCTTATTCGACCGTCGCCATCGGTGGATTTTCAACCCACGACGCCAGCATTGGCTACTTCAACAGCCCCACCATTATGTTGATCGCCTGTGTCTATATGCTGGTAGCGGGGATTAATTTCGCCCTGCATTTCTACGCCCTGCAACAGCGCAGCATCAAACACTACGCCGCCGATTCCGAGAGTCGTTTTTATACCTATACCATATTGTGCGCCGCAGTCATTGTATCGGGTTCACTGATTTATACCCGTGATTACAATATCCCCGACGGCATAGTGCACGGCCTGTTTCAAACTATCTCGATCGCCACCACTACCGGCTTTGCCACCGCCGAGTTCGCCACCTGGCCTAGTTTTTTACCGGTGATGTTGATCTTTTTGTCCTTTATGGGGGGCTGTGGCGGCTCAACTGGCGGCGGTATGAAGGCGGTAAGAGTGATGTTAATCGCCAAGCAGGGGGTGAGGGAGCTGTCGCAGTTGGTCCACCCCAATGCCGTTATCCCGCTAAAGGTCGGCAACAGGCCGGTGGAGGGCAAAGTCATCAGCGCGGTATGGGCATTTTTTGCGGTCTATGTATTTTCTTTTGTGGTTATCCTTATCCTGCTAATGGCCACCGGTTTGGACTACACCACAGCATTCTCAGCAGTGGTGGCCTCACTTAATAATCTGGGCCCGGGCCTCGGCGACGTCGCCGCACACTACGGCGATATTTCGGCAGTGGCAAAATGGATTTTGTGTTTTTCCATGCTGCTGGGCCGCTTGGAAGTGTTTACCCTGCTGGTGTTGTTTACCCCCACCTTCTGGCGCCGTTAGCTAGCAGACGAAAATGGCCAAAGACATCATTGAGCACACACCCGCAATGAGAGCGCTATGACTGAGCCGCAAACTGAGCAACAAGCGCGCTGGGACCGGCGTTACCAAAGTCGCCAGGAAGCTGGTGAACCGTGTTCGGTACTGGCTGACAATCTACACTTACTCAGTGCCGGCGCGCACTGTCTAGACCTGGCCTCGGGGCTCGGCGCTAACGCGCTGACCCTGGCAGGCCTCGGTTTTACCACCGAAGCCTGGGACATTTCTACGGTCGCTCTGCAAAAACTAGCGCAGTGGGCGCAGATACAGCGCGTTGCACTGAGCACCCGCGTCGTTGATGTTGAAATGCAGCCACCGACAGCCGCCAGTTTCGACGTTATTGTGGTCAGCCAGTTTCTGCATCGGCCGCTTTTTCCGGCGCTGATCGCCGCCCTACGGCCGCAGGGATTATTGTTTTATCAAACTTTTCATCAGCAGAAAATAAGCGGCGCCGGCCCCAGCAGCGCGGACTACCTACTGGCTCCCGGGGAGCTGTTAACACTGACTGC
>JBLHLU010000140.1:0-9964 GCA_047623385.1 Paraglaciecola psychrophila | reverse complement strand
TCGACCACAGTCCGTAGCCGTGAATGGGCAGAATAACCTTGTCTAACTGACCTTCACTCTCGATCAGATAGACCAGCGCGTAATTTTCTCGCCGCGATATTTTTGCAGTGTCTTGACTGGGGTCCAGCTCAATAGATGTGTCAGGGTTCTTGGATGACTTGCGCTGGTTAAAGCCTTGCACATTGACGTCTTCGGTAAATTTACCCGTTTGCAGATCTACCATCCGCGTCGATACCTGCGCAAACTGCTCATCGATATCAACATCGACTTGTAATAGGCCCGCCGCAGAAAGAATATTGAGCTTTAGGTCGAGGGCCTTGTTGGCAACCTGTGCCGGTTTCAGCATAACCGCTGCCCCGGATACTACCAGCGAACAGACAATACAAAGTGTCAGCGCAACTACCAGTGTTCTTGCAGTTGATTCTTGATTAGCCACGGGCAAGCCTCCGTTTGATATTAGCCTGTACCACGAAGTGGTCGATAACGGGGGAACATAAATTGGCAAACAAAATCGCCATCATTATGCCCTCGGGAAAGGCAGGATTGACCACTCGAATAAGCACTGTCATGACGCCAATCAGGCAGCCATACCACCACTTGCCGGTATTGGTCATCGAAGACGAGACAGGGTCGGTGGCCATAAAAAACATACCAAAAGCGAAACCGCCGACGGTTAAATGCCAGTACCAAGGCATCGCAAACATGGTGTTGTCGGTGGAACCGATAGTATTGAGCAATAATGAGAAACCCACCATGCCGAGCATGACCCCAGAGACAACACGCCAGGAGGCGATGCGGGTCCACAACAACACCATACCACCGAGCATGATCGCCACCGTTGAGGTTTCACCCATAGACCCGGGTATGGTGCCTAAAAAGGTATCAAACCAAGTGATCTGGCCCTGCAGCGCGGCCATACCGTCGCTAGCCACTAAAGATAGCGAAGTGGCGCCACTGTAACCGTCGATCGCTGTCCACACCTCGTCACCAGACATATTCGCAGGATAGGCAAAATATAAAAAGGCTCTGCCTACCAAGGCCGGGTTGAGAAAGTTTTTACCGGTACCGCCAAAGACTTCTTTACCGATCACAATACCAAAACTGATACCCAGGGCAACCTGCCACAGCGGTACCGAAGGGGGACAGATCAGCGCAAATAGAATCGAGGTAACAAAAAAGCCCTCGTTGACCTCGTGTCCACGTTTGGCCGCAAATAACACTTCCCAAAAAGCGCCAACTACAAAGGTGACAGCATAGACCGGCATAAAATACCAAAAGCCATACCACAAGTTGTCCCATAAACTAGCCGGGTCGTTGCCCGCCAACATCGCAATCAGTGGTGTGCGCCAGTCGGCTGTGACTGCAGCGCCAGCGGCAATAATATTGTTAGACTGAAAGCCGATATTCCACATACCAAAAAACATGGCAGGAAAAGCGCACAACCAAACCGTTATCATCATCCGCTTCAGATCGACACCGTCGCGTACATGAGCAGTGCTTTGGGTTACACTTTTGGGCGAATAGAAGATGGTGTCAGCCGCTTCGTACAGGGCAAACCAATTCTCCCACTTGCCGTCTTTATGGAAGTGGGGCTCCATATCGTCGAGTACTTTACGTAGCGCTGGAAATTTTACCGCCATGATTAACCCTCCTTCTCTATGCGTGTCAGGTTATCCCGCAAGATCGGGCCGTATTCGTATTTACCGGGGCAGACATAGGTACACAATGCCAAATCTTCCTCGTCTAACTCCAGCGCGCCCAACTGCTGGGACACTTGCGTGTCACCCACAATCAGTGAACGCAGCAACTGCGTGGGCAGCACGTCCAGCGGCACCACTTTTTCGTAGAGTCCGATAGGCACCATGGCCCGCTCGCTGCCGTTAGTAGTGGTATTAAAGCTGAACAATTTTTTGCGGTTAAACTGCGACAGGTAAATACTCAGGATCGAGTGTTTCTGGGCCCCTGGCGACAACCAGCCCATAAATTCGCGCTCACCACCCTCCAGCAGAACACTGACTTGGTTGTGGTAGCGTCCCAAATAGGCAATCACCCCATTAGCAGTACGCCCCCCCAGCACCGAACCGGAGACAACACGGTTGTTACCAGAGACCAGCCTACCGGCGGTCAATTCGTCTAGATTGGCGCCAAGACGGGTGCTGAGTAATATCGGCTCGCCTACTTGAGGGCCGGCCAGAGCAATTACTCGTTCGACATACAAAGTGCCTTCGACAAACAACTTGCCGATGGCGATAACATCTTGATAGCCAATTGTCCAAACCACTTTGTTAGAGCTAACCGGGTGTAAAAAGTGGATATGCGTGCCGGCTAGACCCGCTGGGTGTGGCCCAGAAAATTCTTCTACCTGAGCGGTACCATTACTGGGGATTTCGGCACCGGCAGCCTTGGTCACATAGACCTTGCCAGCGGTTAGTTTTCCGAGAATATCCAGACCGTCACTAAAAGCTTGGCTTTGACTGGCAATCACTACTGCAGGATCAGCTGCCAGCGGTTGGGTGTCCATGGCGTTGACAAAAATGGCCTCAGCACTCGATGCTGGAGCGGGGATACGGCTAAAAGGTCGGGTACGCAGAGCAGTCCACAGACCTGATTCAACGAGATTATCTACCACTTGTTGGCGTGTTACCGCGGCAAGATCTTGGTAGTGGGGAAAGGTCACGAACTCGTCTTCTTCAACATCGATAACGATGGACTGAAAAACGCGCTTGTCGCCACGATTAATAGCACTGACAACGCCTGTTGCCGGCGAGGTAAACTTCACGCCCTCGGTCTTTTTATCACTAAAAATGACCTGGCCTGTCTTGACTCTATCCCCTTCGCGCACTTCCATAGTTGGCTTCATGCCGACGTAGTCAAAGCCCACTAGTGCAGCGGATCTGACTTTAGATCCCTTACTAATGAGCTGTTGTGGCGCACCGGCAATAGGCAAATCCAAACCACGATTGATCTTAATCATAGGTATGCCTGATTCTCGATAAATAGTAAAAATATGGGTCGTAAATGGGTATTTTAGCTAACAGTGCTGTGCCAGCCCTGTCTATATACGGATCACTTACTCCCCGTGGATCACTGCTCCGACGAGGTACCCCCAAAATCAGGCGCAAGTATAAAGATGTCGGCCTATAATTGCCATAGGTAGTCGCCGTATTTGTCTGATATGCAAGGCAATTAATGGAGATTTGCGGGACTGACACAGCATCTGCGCGGCACCGCTTTAACACCTTTGGCACAGCCGCTGTTCGCCTTTAAAGCCGACCCATGCTGTGCCTAGGCAGCTTACCCCTCCTTGGGGAAAATGCGGTAGTTAACGTCTGCCATCTGCTCTAACACTCGATGTACCTGACAACTGTAGCCAAACTCGTTGTCGTACCAGCAATACATGATAACCTGATTGCCATTGACGATGGTGGCCACGGCATCAAAGATACAAGCGTGGCGGGAGCCGACAAAGTCACTGGAAACTACTTCTGGTGAGTTAGAGAAGTCAATTTGCTTGCGCAGCGGCGAGTGCAGCGCGGTATCACGCATATATTCGTTGACCTCCTCTACCGTGGTTTCCCGATCCAACACCAGTTTTAATATCGCCATCGACACGTTGGGGGTCGGCACACGAATTGCGTTGCCAGTAAGACGGCCTTTTAAAACGGGCAAAACTTTCGACACAGCTTTAGCGGCGCCGGTAGAGGTCAACACCATATTGAGCGGCGCACTGCGCCCGCGGCGATCGGCCTTGTGGTAATTATCGATTAAATTTTGATCGTTGGTGTAGGCATGAACGGTTTCGATATGGCCAGAGGCAATACCAAATTTTTCGTGCATAGCTTTTAGTGGCGGTACGATAGCATTGGTGGTACAGCTGGCCGCAGAAATGATGGTATCCGACGGCTTAATCAGATCGCTGTTCACACCAAATACAATATTGGGTATGTCATTGCCCGGTGCAGTCAAGATAACCTTGCTGGCGCCGGGGCGCAGGTGCCGGGCCAAGCCCTCTTCACTTTTAAACATCCCGGTATTGTCGATAACTATCGCATCTTTAATACCGAACTCGGTGTAATCGACATCCTCCGGGGCGGCGGCGTAAATAACCTTAACTTCATTGCCATTAGCGACAAAGGAGTTATGCTCTTCATCGACCCGAATAGTGCCCCTAAAACGCCCGTGCACAGAGTCCCGGCGCAGCAGACTAGCTCGCTTAACTAAATCGTTATCAGCACCGCCTTGGCGCACCACAATAGCCCGCAGCCGCAGATTATCACCACCTCCGGTCTTTTCGATTAACAGACGGGCCATCAGTCGACCGATGCGGCCAAAACCGTATAGCACCACGTCGCGGGGCTCCGGTGCTGGAGTCGTGTCGCCTATTAGCTCCGCTACCTGCTCGCGAACAAAACTATCAATATCGATACCCTGCTGTTTTGGACCATCGTCGTAAAGCCCGGCAATCCGCCCGGCATCGACATGGGCAATACCTAAATCCAGCTTCGACAGCGCCTCAATAATCGGAAACGTTTCGAATTCAGACAGCTCATTGTCCTGAATCTGACGCACTGCGCGGTGGGCCTGCATAATTTCCAGCACCGACAAATTAACCAGGTTCTGCCCGTAAATATAGGTCTTAACGCTACCGCGATACAGTTTGCCGACCAAGGGAATCATACCCTCGGCCAGTGCTTCGCGCTCTTTCCAATCGGCAAAATAATCGTCCGGGCGTTCTCGTGTACGGCTATCAATACTCACTGTTAGCTACCTATTAAGTGTGGCAAGTCAAAAGAGTGCACATTATCTTCATTCGGCTCGGCAAGTTCAACTAGTCGCAGTCACTTTCAACCACAATTGGCCCTTTTTATCGACTTGGGCGACATCTTTTTGCACTCAAGTTTGAGCAAAAGGGCTGTTGTTAGGGTTACGGCTTCATAAAAGCAGGGCTTTTAGCCCGTGTAAAACACGATAAGCCGAGCTACAATAGCGGCCGGCAACAACACCAGAACTTCGATAAAAGACGCAATCCTCGCTACAACTCAAGCAATGACGAATCAGGCAATAATGACGCTTTCAATTTTAAATTCTAAGATCAAACAGCAACCGGGAGACCGGCAGCGCTGGGGCACCCTGTACGGTAGTGCTACCAGCTTGGCTATTGCCAATGCGGCGACAGCGGCAAAACAGCTGACCGTAGTGGTGTGTAACGATACCGCCAGCGCTCTGCGCCTGGAACAAGAACTCAAATTTTACGGTAGCGCACTAGAGGTCCTACATTTTCCTGACTGGGAGACGCTACCCTACGACAGTTTTTCTCCGCATCAGGACATTGTGTCAGAACGACTGACCACGCTGCATCAATTGTCACAGCTCACAGAAGGGATTTTGGTTGTCCCGGTCTCTACGCTGATGCACCGGCTGCTACCAAAACAATACTTACAGGCCCACAGCCTAGTGATCGCCATCGGCCAGCAGTTTGATATTAACGCCATGCGCCTGCAGCTTGAGGGCAATGGCTACCGCTGCGTAACCACTGTTTACGAACACGGTGAATTTGCCCTGCGCGGCTCGATTATGGATATTTACCCGATGGGCAGTAAATTGCCCTTTCGCGTGGATTTGCTAGACGACGAGGTCGACACGCTGCGTACCTTCGACCCAGAATCACAGCGCACCGTCAGCCAAGTTACTGAAATAAGCCTATTGCCGGGCAAGGAATTTCCCCTTGATCAGGCCGGTATTGCGCTGTTTCGCAATCAGTGGCATCAACATTTTGATGTTGATCACCGCCTCAGCCCACTCTATCAGGATGTCAGCCAAGGCATTGCCCCCGCCGGCATAGAATACTATCTACCGCTATTTTTCGAACAGACCAGCACGCTGTTTGACTACCTGCCGCGCCAATGTCAAATCATTAGTACTGAGGGCCTAGAGGCTGCTGCAGACCAGTTTTGGCGGGAATTACACAACCGCTTTGAAGACCGCAATATTGATAGTCGACGGCCACTACTGCCGCCGCAGCAGCTGTTTATACCCTCGGAACAGGTTTTTGCCGCCTTCAAGCAGTTTCCACGCATTGTGGTGCATCAAGATCCGCTGGAAGAAAAAGCCGGCAATAGTAACTTTGACGCCAGCCCGCCACCATTTTTGACCATTGACAGCAAGTCCGACCAGCCGCTGGCCGATGCCGCAGCGCTGCTCAACACAGCCGGTACCCGGTTGCTATTTTGCGCCGAGTCAGCAGGCCGCCGGGAAAGTCTGTCAGAGCTACTGGTGCGTCAGGGCTTGCGCCCCACCACGGTTGACAGCTGGCAGCAATTTATTACCGGCGAATACACCGTCGCTATCACTGTGGCGCCGATCGAAGCGGGAATGAGCATCGGCGATAAGCTGCATGTCATCGCCGAACCGCAGCTGTTTGGCCAGCGAGTGATGCAGAGCCGGCGCCGCCGCCGAGCTAAAGACAACAGTGACGCGGTGGTCAAAAATTTGACCGAGCTGCAAATTGGCTCGCCGGTGGTACACCTAGACCACGGTGTCGGCCGCTATCGGGGCTTACAAGAAATTTCGACCGATGCCCAAGACACCGAATTTTTATGCTTGGAGTACGCTGACGGCGCCAAGTTGTATGTGCCAGTGGCATCGCTGCACCTAATCAGCCGCTATAGCGGCTCCAGCGAAGACAATGCGCCGCTGCACCGGCTGGGTACCGAGCAGTGGGGCAAGGCCAAGCGCAAAGCGGCAGAAAAAATTCGCGATGTAGCGGCGGAACTACTCGATATCTACGCCCGCCGGGCGGCCCGGCCCGGACAAAAACTGGAGCACCCAGAACAGGCCTATCAGCGCTTTGCCGCCGCCTTTCCCTTTGAGGAAACACCGGATCAGCAAACGGCTATAGAGGCAGTACTGGCGGATTTGTCCGCTCCTACTGCCACCGACCGCCTAGTTTGCGGCGATGTCGGCTTTGGCAAGACGGAGGTGGCCATGCGGGCGGCCTTTGTCGCCGTGCACAATTCTAAACAAGTGGCGATTTTAGTACCGACAACACTGTTGGCCCAGCAACACTATGAATCCTTTAAGGACCGCTTCGCCGACTGGCCAGTCACAGTGCAGGTGCTATCTCGCTTTAAGAGCGCCAAAGAGCAAAAGCAGGTATTGGAACAGACCGTAGCTGGGCGTGTCGATATTTTAATTGGCACTCACAAACTGCTGCAAAAAGATGTTAAATACAAAGACTTGGGGCTAGTGATTATCGACGAGGAGCACCGTTTTGGGGTGCGCCAGAAGGAGGTATTAAAATCATTGCGTGCGGAGGTTGATATTTTAACCTTAACCGCAACGCCGATTCCTCGAACCCTCAACATGGCCATGTCGGGTATGCGCGACTTGTCCATTATTGCCACGCCACCAGCGCGGCGACTATCAGTTAAGACCTTTGTTAGGCAGTGGGACAAAGGCGTGATCAAAGAGGCGGTGCTGCGTGAAATTTTACGCGGCGGGCAGATCTACTATCTCCACAACGAGGTCAAGACCATTGAGCAGTCCGCCCGAGACCTTCAAGAACTGATCCCCGAGGCCCGAGTCGGTATCGGTCACGGCCAGCTCCGCGAGCGCGAACTCGAACAGGTAATGGCTGACTTTTATCACAAACGGTTCAATGTACTGATGTGCTCGACGATTATCGAGACCGGTATCGATGTGCCCAGCGCCAACACTATCATTATCGATCGTGCCGACAAATTTGGCTTAGCCCAGCTGCACCAGTTGCGCGGCCGAGTTGGACGCTCGCACCACCAGGCCTATGCCTACTTGCTGACCCCTGGAGAAAAGAATATGACCACCGACGCCGCCAAACGACTGGAGGCGATCAGTCAGGCAGAAGATCTTGGGGCGGGCTTTACCTTGGCCACCCACGATTTAGAGATTCGCGGTGCTGGGGAGTTGCTCGGAGACGACCAGAGCGGACAAATACACAGTATTGGCTACACCTTGTATATGGATATGCTGGAGAAGGCGGTCAGTGCCATTAAAAACGGTGACGAGGTCAACTTTGACACTGCCTTCAATCCTGCCAGCGAAGTTAATATGCGACTGCCGGCACTAATACCTGACGACTATTTACCCGACGTGCACTCGCGCCTTATTCTCTACAAGCGTATCGCCAATGCCGAGAACGATGGCGACCTTCGAGAGTTACAAGTGGAAATGATCGACCGCTTTGGACTACTGCCCAGCCAGGTGAAAAATTTATTCCGGGCCACCGCGTTAAAATTGCGCGCCCAGTCTGTCGGTATTAGCAAAGTCGAGGCCTCGGCGGCGGGAGGGAAATTGGAATTTTCTGAGCAAACCCAGGTCGAGCCCATTGCGTTGGTCAAGTTGGTGCAGATGCAGTCGGCCACCTATCAACTGGCTGGAGCCACTACCTTGCGCTTTAGCGAGGAGCTGGAAGACGTGGAAAGCCGCTTCGATTTTGTCGACCGTCTTATCGACACACTCACGCCACAGGTGCTCGCCCAGCAAGGTCGTTAGTCGGCAATGCCTGGGCATGCCGATTGTGTTGGCCAAAGCCTTACAACTCCATTAAAGTCCATTTATGTTATTACGCTTACTGTTCATAGTCACCGCGCTGTTACCGACGCTCAGTCTGGCCCAAAATGTGGGGCCGGCGGCAAGCGAGCTGCCCTGGTATCAAATAGAATTGTTTATCTATGGCAATAACGACCCCGGGGCACGGGACAATGAGCAGTGGCAGACCTACCCCCAGCTGCATTACCGCGCCGATAGTGCGCAGCTACTGCCCCTGAACACGGGCCCTCCACGGTTGCCAGCGGTGCTGCAACAGCAAACGCTGTCATCCCCAACTATTACCTCTCAGTTAGAAGAGCAGCCGCTGATAGCCTTTCAGCTATTGCCCACGCGTGATGGAGAGTTGCGCGATTCGGTCCGGAGAATAAGTCGACAGGCCGATTTCAGAACCCTGTTTCACGGGGTCTGGCGCCAACCTTTAGAAGGTCGCGATAGCGCCAAGACGATTGTTATTAATGGCGGTGACCGTTTTGGTAACCACTTCGAACTGGAGGGCACCGTCACCCTCGCCGTTAATCGCTATTTGCATATAGAAACGGACCTGTGGCTCAGTTCCTTTATCAATAGCGGCGGACTGGAAACACTTTCTCACCTTCGCCTACCACCAAGCCCCAGGGCTGCAACAGCGCAGCACAGCACGATTGCAGCAACTGAAGAGCGAATGGACCAGCAGTACGCGATAGAACATATTGCCTTAATGCGCCAAAAACGCAGAATGCGCAGCGGGGAGTTGCATTATGTTGACCACCCATCAATGGCGATACTGATTAAAGTAACGCCCTATGAACCGCTTGAAGCCGATACTGAGCAGGTAGACATTGCAGCTACATCGCTGACTACACAGCAGTAGCGAGCAACCCACCTCGCGCTGCCATTACCGCCTATAAACAGCTGCTTGCTCAAAAGCTGCGGCTACAGTGTTTTTAGTACTTCATCTAACAACAAGCGAACCTCGACCATACCGCTGTCAATAACCTGGTGGATCTGCTCCATACTAATTAGCCCTTGGCTTCGACCCGCTGCTGGATTAACCACCAGACAAATACTGGCATAGTCCATGCCGAGCTCTCTGGCCAGAGCGGCCTCGGGCATCCCGGTCATACCGACCATGTCACAGCCGTCGCCTTCGAGGCGATTAATTTCTGCCGCTGTTTCCAGCCTCGGCCCCTGCACCGCCGCGTACACCCCACCCCGGACCACCTTCAGTGCGCTGCGATCAGCGGCTTGCGCCAGCGCTTCAGCCAGCTCGACGCTATAGGGAAAGGTGAAATCGACGTGCTGTAAGGCGTTGTCAAAACCTGGATAGTCACGGCCATCAAAATAGCTGTGCTCGCGGCCGTGACTGTAGTCGACTAATTGATCGGGAATGACCAAGGTT
>JBLHLU010000139.1:0-9978 GCA_047623385.1 Paraglaciecola psychrophila | reverse complement strand
CAGTTATGTAGCCCATTTGTAGTACTTGGCCGTCACAGGCTCCGGGAATATCACAGAGTCAGGCCTTACATCCCACATAACTCTTTGTTAAATGTAAGGCCTGACCCTGAAAGTGTTGGTTGGTAGTACTGAGGACTCGGCGTGGGGGTTAGCCCAAATTTTATGTTCAAACTGATGAGGTCCAAGATGAAACTATTATCCGGAAGCTGTATGTGTGGTTCTGTGCGATATGAAGTGGGCGGAGAGTTTCGTGATGTTATTGCATGCCATTGCATAGAGTGCAGGAAAGCGAGCGGCCATTATACTGCTGCGACTTCTGTAAGGCCTGAAAAGCTAAAGCTGCTTGAAGATAAAGGCTTGGCATGGTTTCGGTCATCGCCATATGCTCAAAGAGGCTTCTGTAGGGAATGCGGCAGCACTCTATTCTGGAAGCCAGATAGTGGTGATCGGATTAGTGTGTTTGTCGGAACTGTAGATGGGCCAGTGGATCTTCCACTTACATCTCACATCTACCTTGCTGAGAAAGGAAATACCTTTGATCTGTGCGTGTTTTTATACCTGGCATAAACACTGTTTGCATATTGCAATAGTGTTGAGGTGTCCTCCCCATTCTTTGAGTAGAGACAGGTGCTTCTCGAAATAAAATCTATTTTGTCTTTTACAAAAACGCGTTATTGCGAGGGGTTGTTATAGACACCGAAAGATTATCAATTTCAGTGAGATTTTTTAGCACATCAATAATAAAGAAATACACGAGTGAATAATGGCTTGTCTCTATTGCAAATACCGAGGGGACATTGTGCATTTATTACAGTATCGATGTTTGAGTGTTTGCCCGGCGCGCACCATAGTCTACATGTAACTACTGTTAATTTTCTTAGGCTGGAATGTAGTGTGTTAGTAGGGCGAATGGCTTTGGGTGTTCGAATGACTAACGGGTTTAGTCATTCATCTAAATCAATTTTTCTGTGTTACTTTTTGGACATCAACCGTTAGGGGAGCTAGTGAGAGTCGTATTTTGTCGATGACTAGATCGACAATAGCGATGTGCCTGAGGGTTACTCAGGTACATTTGAAAAACGACGCACTGATAGGTTTGCGTAGTAAGAAGAATATCGATGTGCAGGCAGCATTATAGATTAACTTCATTACTGAATTGTTATCTTTTCGCGCCATCACACACTGACGATAATATCGACAAGATTCATATACCGAATTTTCGAGATAACTGAACGGCCGCAAAATTGATGTACTTTCACGTTATTATTGTATTGTTAGGCGTGCTGGGTGCACAGCTGCTCGACGGCTAAGTGTAGCAATAGCCTTTTGAGTTATTTAAGAGTGTATGCTCGGTGGTATCAAGACAAATTCTTATACGCTACTGCATAAAAAGTTGTTCTAGGTATAGAGATAATCATGCGGCTTGAATAGAGGGTGGAGAAGAAAGATTGGCGAAATTATGCGGTTTAATAAGCGAGACCTTACTTCGCAGAGCAGTTATTGCCGATTGCGCAGTAACATACGCTAATCTTGGTTTGTGAGTCAGCTTAACTGCCGATTTTCATCTGACGGTAGTTTTTTCTAACACTGCCTCATTAATTTGTGTTTCTATGGTTTTCAACGAAGCACCTTTTTATGGTCTATACAGCCTGGTTCTGCGTATAAGTTATGTTGAACACCCTATTCATCGGCGCAGCGCCACTAAAATTGAGAGCATCATGTCGACGGTAACGGAACTGCATGAAAAAATCGATCCGCAAGATACCGAGTCACCGACATCTGAAAGTGGCGAAAAGGTTGCCGCGGCAACGGTAAGAAAAAAACCGCTGATCGGCGTGATTCAAGTGATCGCGGTGATCGTACTGATGGTGTTAGCGTTTGTTTATTCTAGAGCGCCAGTTCAACCGGTGGCAACATCAACAACAGAAAATCTCTCAGCGGTGGCCGGTAAAGCGGCGGCGTTGGTTGCTGTAGTAACGCCTACGGCTTCTCCGCAGCAGCTTGCGGTGACATCAACCGGCTCTGTCGCCGTGCGCGGCTATGTGACGTTAACGCCGCAGGTCTCCGGGTTAGTGGTTGCAACCTCCGCGGCACTGCGAAGCGGTGGTAGATTCGCGGCGGGAGAGCCATTAGTGACACTCGAACAGCGTGACTTTACCCTGGCTCTTGCGCAAGTGCAGGCTGACGTAACCTCGGCGCAGGCATCGCTGCAGTTGAGTCAAGCTGAGGCTTCAGCGGCAATAGCCAACTACCAACTTTTAAGTCCGACAAAGGCAGTGCCGCCACTGGTCGCTAAAGCGCCACAGATAGCCCAAGCTAGGGCGCAACTGCAAGCGGCCATTGCCCGTCGTGACATTGGTCAAGCAAACCTCGAGCGCAGTATTTACTCCCTTCCATTTGCCGGTAGAGTGGTTGAAAGCTCAGCCGATGAAGGACAAATGCTCAATGCGGGGCAGTCTTTTGGTCGAGTCTATGCGCTGGATGCGGTTGAAATTGTAATATCTCTATCGCCGCAAGAGCTCGCTAAAATAGCCCCGGCAGAAAACCGTGTCGCAATGATTACCGCCGATGGGGTGACCTTTGAAGGTCGCATTGACAGGGTGGCGGCGGAACGCGATTCTCGCACTCGGTTTTCCTCTGTTTTTCTTACCGCCAATAATAGTCAGTCGTTAACCCCGGGAACTTTCGTGTCGGTCAAATTGAACGGTCCGATAATCGATAATACGTTTTTGATTCCAGAAAGTGCGCTGCAGGTAGGCCAAGTCTTTTGGACGGTAACAAACGGCACCATCACAGAAATTCCAGCCAACATTCTAGGGCGCAGCAACAGTCAATATCTGGTCGAGGCGTTCGAATACGGTGCGGGTATCATTACCGGCACTGTGCCCGGGGCGCGAGATGGTCTCCCGGTTCGCTTGGCAGAGACTAACCGATGACAGACGGTAAAGATCCAGCAGTCGACGTTCCAGTTGTTACTCCAGTCGCTACTCCGGCGCTCGATACTCACCGTGGTCTGATTGCATATTTTGCTAAGAACCCGGTAGCCGGCAATCTTCTGATGGTCATTTTATTGGTTGGCGGTTTGCTGGCAGCGCTGGGTTTGACCGCGCAGGTGTTTCCAACGATAGACCCCGGTACCGTAACAATATCCGTGCCCTACCCGGGTGCTACGCCAACCGAGGTAGAGGAGGGTATTACCCGGCGGGTGGAAGAGGCGGTTTTTGGTATCGACGGTGTCGATCGGGTCATTTCTCGAGCTTCAGAAAATCTTGGGTCGGTAACGCTCGAGCTAAAAGACTTTGTCGACGCCGACAAGGTGCGCGACGATGCTGAGGCCGCCGTGCAACAGCTGATTGACTTTCCACCAGAGGATGCAGAGCAGCCTAAAATCGTTCGTGCGCAAACCCTGTCAGACGTGTTAACTATCGTTGTCAGTTCAGAGATGGGCGAGCGGCAACTTCGGTTAGGCGCCGAAATGATTGAGGAAGAATTATTAGCACTGCCCGGCGTATCACTGGTAACACTGTTAGGTGCCAAGGATTACGAAATTGCTATCGAAATAACCGAGGATTCACTGCGCCGCTACGATCTCACCATGTCGGAAGTCGCAAATACTATCCGCCGCTCTTCGATTAATCTTTCGTCAGGGCAGATTCGAAGCGAGGGTGGCGACCTGTTGCTGCGCACCAATACCAAGGGCACCTCTGGTGAGGCCTTCGAAAATATCGTGCTGCGCGCAGATTCTCAGGGCAGTGTGCTACGTGTCTCCGATGTGGCCACTGTGCGAGACGGTTTTACTGACGTCGATCTGATCAACCAATTCAACGGCCGCGAGAGTGTGTTGGTAAAAGTGCAAAAATCCGAAGCGGAAGATGTACTTGCCATCGCCGACGAGATAAAAACCTTTCTAAAAGGTTATACGCCGCCACCGGGTATTGATGTATCGGTATGGGATGATCAAACCCAGATACTCAAAGAACGAATCAGCTTGTTACTGCGCAATGGCCTATTGGGTTTCGCGTTAGTATTTTTGTTTTTGGTGGTGATGCTGGACTTAAGGCTGGCGCTCTGGGTGGCCATGGGGGTACCGATATCCTTCCTCGGTGCATTCCTGTTCTTTGATGCCTTTGCTGTCAACATCAATATGATTTCACTGTTCGCGCTGATTATTGTACTGGGTATTGTGGTTGATGATGCGGTGGTGGTTGGCGAGAATATTATTTCTGAGCAGGAGCTAGGTAAAACCGGTATGCAGGCCGCAATGGACGGTGTTAACGGGGTTATTGGGCCGGTTATGGTGGGTGTGCTAACCACCATGGCCGCCTTTGCGCCACTGCTGTTTGTAACGGGCACTTTTGGCCAGATCCTCGGCTCGGTGCCAGTGGTGGTTATTCTGGTACTGGCGATGTCGCTGATTGAAGTGTTCTTTATTTTGCCTTCACACCTAGCTAACGGTAGCACTTGGAGTCGATGGCCTCTCGATCGGATGCAAAATGCGGTGGCTGGGAGAATCGATCGATTCCGGACACTGACCCTGGCACCTGCAGTCGCTCGAGCCGTTCACCATCGGTATCTGACATTGCTAGCGGGTATTGTTCTGCTACTACTTGCCGCCTCGCTGGTAGGCACCGGTGCAGTGCGCTTTATATTCTTTCCTGCGTTAGAAGCGAACTCTATTCGGGCCACGGTCGCATTCCCTATCGGTACGCCTTTTGAGTCAACACAAATCGCGGCTAACCAAATGGTTGAAGCGGCAAATACGGTTAACGCGCGCCTCGATGGTGCTGCCTTTAAATCGATTAGTGTCACCATAGGCGGGCAGTCCAGTACCGGCGGTGGGCCCGGTGGAGCGGGCAGAATGACCGTTGCCAGTCACTTGGCATCGGTGCAAATAGAATTGGGCCCAGAGCCGCCGAGAACACGCTCTGCAAAAGATCTGGAGCGATTGTGGCGAACTGAGGTGGGCGAGATTCCCGGCGTCGAACGACTTTCTTATGTGGCTGACTTTTTTGGCGGCCAAGCTGATCTAGAATTTGAACTCGCTCATCAAGACAGCGCAATGCTAGAGCAAGCAGTGTCCAGCTTGCGGGCAAGCTACCAAACTGTTGCCGGTGTTTATGAAATTCAGGATTCCAACAGTATCGGTAAAAGACAGCTTGATATTAATCTAACGCCCGCCGGTGAAGCAGCCGGATTGACACCCAGCGATATCGCCAGGCAGCTTCGCAGAAACTTTTTTGGTGAAGAGGTTCAGCGTATTCAGCGTGGCCGTGAAGAACTAAAAGTGATGGTTCGCTACCCCGAGGCGGGTCGAAGCTCTACCGCAGATCTGTTTGATGCTCGTATCCGCCTCGCCGACGGTAGCGAGGCGCCGTTGTCCAGTGTTGCCCAAGTGACAGAGTCACGAAGCCTGTCGGCCATTAACCGGGTTGACGGTTTACGTATTGTCTCGGTTTCAGGTCAGGTCGACGACACTGTAATCACGCCGAGTCTGGCCAATACTGCGGTATTGGAACAATTTATACCGGAACTCAAACAGCAGTATCCTGGCTTGCAGGTGCGCCAAGCGGGAGAAGGTCGTGAACAATCGGAGGATATATCGACATTGGGCAGGTTGACTCTGATCGCATTGCTGATCATTTTTGCGCTAATGGCATCGCAATTAAAAAGTTATACGCAGCCGCTTATCATTCTCGCCGGGGTACCTTTTGGCGCAGGTGGTGCCCTTGTTGGCCACTTCTTACTGGGTTACGACCTGTCATTTATTTCTATTTTCGGGATGGTAGCGCTCAGCGGGGTAGTTGTTAACGATTCGCTGGTGTTGCTTGACCGCTATAATAAATTGGTTGAGGAAGGTTGGGACAATGCCAAGGCTATCGTCGAAGCGGCCCGTCGCAGATTCCGCGCTATTTTTCTGACCACCGCAACCACCGCGCTTGGCTTAGCCCCGATGCTATTCGAAACCAGCACCCAAGCGCAGTTTTTGATTCCGATGGCGGTAAGCTTGGCTACCGGTATTGTATTCGCAAGTGTCATTATATTGTTTCTTATTCCCGCGTTGGTAATGATTCGCGAAGACCTGCGCTCGAAAACGGTGAAAGCGTAACTGTGTTGTGCGCCAACAATAGCCCGTCTAGGGCTGGTACCTTAGCCGTCACCATAACCTGGACACTAGCTTAGACTGTCATAGCCTAGAACCCAGGCGTAGACCGATAGCCTAGAGCCCAAATCTAGACCCCATAGCGTACAACAGGCACGGTCAGGCGCAGCCGATACATTCAACGCAACCATTGTTGAAACGGCAACCCGTGCGGCAGTTGCTGTCTGACTAGCTGCAGTACTAGCAGAAATGCTAGCCGTAGTTCTAGCTGTCGTAGCAGCTGTTCTACTAGTTGCAGTTCCAACTGTCGTACTTTATGAAACTATTGCCCAACCGCTGACGACAATAGCAAACTTACAGATCCGGAATACTATGAAGGCGTCACCATTGAGATCCAGCCTGCGCGCACTGTCTATCCTCGTGCTAACGAGCTTACTGTTTGCCTGTGCCGTTACTCATGCTCCGGTTCAGCCAGCGCTTGATAGTTCTGGCGCAGTACAACAGCGTCACACGGTCGCATTGTTAGGTGCAACGGGGATGGTGGGGCGCTTTATTATTCGCGAGTCGTTGGCACGTGGTTACCACGTTCGCGCTTTAGCGCGCAGGCCGGCAGCGCTTGATGACTATCTCGGCCAGATTACCGTTATCCAAGGGGATGCACGCGACCCGGCAGTGATACGGCAACTGCTCAACGGCAGTGATGTGGTATTGAGTGCCCTCGGGCCAGTCAGTGCCGATGGTGATGCAGCAAAGCTTATCGGTACTGTGGTGGCAACTAATGTCCTACAGGCAATGGATGTTGAGCCGATCTCACGATACATAGTGGTATCGGGTGGTGGTGTGGTGATGCCCGGTGATGAGCGCAATTTTTTGGGCTGGTGGATTAGAATGCTGGTGCGGCTTGGCTTGAGCGACACCCTAGAAGACAAACAGGCAGAGTACGCTTTGTTGGCCGCCAGCTCAGCTGACTGGACGCTAGTACGCGCACCCTTGATAGATCCACAGCCGTTTATTTCCCCTGCGCTGGTATCACTCAAAACGCCACCAACGTTTCGCCTGCGAGCAGCAGAACTTGCTCGTTTTATGGTGGAGCAAATTCAGTCCCGAGAATATATTCGCCAAGGGCCTTTCTTAGGCAGTCGTTCAGAATAACCCCCCTCGATTCGATGCAGGCCAGCGTGACACCGATGCAGCGCGTCGAGTCGGCTTATTGCACTGTGGGTGTCAATGTAGCGGTGCTGCTGTATCCACAAATGATAGTAGAGCGCTTCTCCGCCGATTTTGACTAACTGTGGTGGGTGCTTGGCGCCCGCTTTGCAAACGGTGCCGCAGTGCATAACTACTATCGCAACCTATAACAATGCCACAGGGCTGGCCCATATTCGCACCGTTATACTGAGAAAATAATCAGCCCAGAATATCGTCTGGTCTCTTTAATGTATGGAAAATACGGTATTTATAAAGCAGTGTTAGCTAGCGAGTACGGGTAAATGCGACTATTAATTGGCAGGCTCTGGGCTGGGTTTTAGCACTACACGCTGTTCGTATTTTCTGCTGGCCGGTTGTTCAGCTAGGTTGCGCAGCCACCAATTATTGCAGAACATATTAATAGTTTTATTTATAATGTAGCTAGTGATTCGCCTTTTTTAAGTTGAAAACAACAGTAAGTGTTAACAAAGGGTAATGATTCAAATAATCGACTAGGTCACATAACAGTTTTTATTTGTTTTTATTTGTTTTTATTGGGTCAGTTGTGGTGATATTGTGAACTCTCTAAATTAGAAAACCAAAAAAACTACAAAAAGCACACAACTAAACAATCTGTTAAGGAACAACATTATGATTAAGGTGACTGCATTAGTACTATCAACTATTCTTTTTACTGGAATGGCTCAAGCTTGTACTAAACCTGAAGCACCGATACTGCCAGATGCTGCGACGGCAGTAACCGCTCAAATGATGAAAGCCAAAAATGATGTGAACGACTACTTGAAAGGGGCCAATCTCTATCTCGAGTGTGTCAGAAATGACTTAAAGGCCAACCGCATGGTTAAATCGATGAAACAAGTAGGTGAAGATTTTAATCTTACTGTTCGTTCATACAAAGAACGTATGTCCAATGGCTAAACAACTACGGTCCACTTGAATATCTGTTATCTTGTGGACGTATAACCCGCATTATCTCTGTACTATAAAACCCATTCAGCCTCGTTTTATCGAGGCTTTTTTATGCCCTTCGCTAGGCAGATCCGCAACGTCCTTAGGCAGCTTTACTCTCTAATCGTCGCGCAGAGCGTTGTGATTGAATATACCGGCAGGACCCGATCTGCATAGACCCGCTATGCCATGGGCTGTTGCACCACAATGCGCCTTCGCTAGTGGCGGCGCCATAGCTTAGGCCAGGCCCTGTTGAAAAAACCCTGCAAGTGAGTGATTGACGAGATTCCCTCTCAGTGGGGCGTTAAGGGCATTATCTGCGCTGTATTTTCATTCATTTGCAAGCGGGCAGCCCGCAGCGTGGTGGCGGTGTTACCGGTGTTCTTTGGCGCTAAGATAGCGAGCATTAGAAGACTAATCCAGTGCAAGTTGCTACAGTAGCGCCCGGTTCAGTAATGCTATTGGCTAATGCAATTAAGCACCGAACTGCACACCACCGGTATCTGCCCAATATCCGCCAAGCAGTGTCCACGGTGCTCTGTCGGACCACCGACACAACATAACCACGGGAATAACAATGGAATACCAACTAAAAGACAACACAGCACTGATATCTATTGATGATGGTAAGGCCAATGCCATGAACCATAGCTTTATCGACAGCCTCGGTGAGTGTCTTGATCGGGCAGAAAAAGAAGCTAGCGCCGTTATCTTGCAGGGCAGAGAGGGCATGTTTTCTGCGGGCTTTGACCTAAAGGAGCTAGCCAAAGGTGAAGACGAGGCGACCCAACTCGTCAACAGGGGTATGGCTATGATTACCCGCTTGTACGCACTTCCACTGCCGCTTATTTCAGTGTGTGCTGGCCACGCATTTGGCATGGGTGCCTTTATATTGTTGGCTTCCGACAACCGTTTGGGCAGTAACACGGACTATAAGGTGAACTTGCCGGAAACTGCTATTGGCATGTCCTTTAACCCGGTATTGATGTCTTTGATTAAGGCGCATGTTACCCCTCGCCATCAAACTATGGCTGCTCTTCAGTCAAGAAAATTCACTCCTGCTGAATCTATTACCGCCGGTTTCCTTGATCAACTGATGGACACCGATCAATTACTCACTGAGGCCTTCAGCTTGGCCAAAGAATTAAGTAATTTACCGGCAGCGCAGTACGGGACTAATAAGCAATTTTTACGCGAAGCGCCGCTTAAGGTTATGCGTGATGCGCTGAATTGAGTTCTAACAGCCGTGGCCTGCCGCGCTGTTGCTGGGCGCTAGTCCATCGGCGGTAATTAGCGGTGGGTTAAGGAACGCGATTGAAAGGACGCGCGCCATCGAGCCATAGCGATACTGAGCTCGTTGTATTTGCGCATCGGGTTTTCGCTGTGGCCGTTTCCAGAGGATGTAAAAATAGTAGCTGTTACCGCTCTTTGGCAGGTGTCTATCTCGAGTCGCGCTTGCTGATCGCAACTGACACCGCTCGGCGTTATTAAAAACGTTATTTCAGTGGTGGTTCGATCGAGCGGTTATATTCGCCCGCCAGCGAGCGCCAATCACTGAACTGCCCAGCAGCACAGATACAGGACCATAACGGTGTTATGGCAATACCCCATGGGTATGTCGGTACTGCACCTATACCTTTACGTCTGTGTCTGTGTCTGTGTCTGCGTCTGCGTTTGTAGCTACAGGTAATACTAGTTCATCAAGAATGTGCAGCTAGCGT
>JBLHLU010000138.1:0-10009 GCA_047623385.1 Paraglaciecola psychrophila | reverse complement strand
AAAAATCAGCGGATGAAGTATCTCCACTATCAAGCAATTGTCAAGTCTTGCCAGCTTTTAAATAAGTGCATACTAAACTTTGGCCGTTGCGGCAATAAGGCAGTGCTCGTTTATCCTATACATTGAAAAGCAAAAAATCATTACTCTACAGCAGTCACATAACGGTCCAGCTCAGCGTTAAAGTGACGTAAGCGCACCTCCTGCTCGCCCCACAACGGCGCCCGAAAGCCTCGAGAGCGAATGCCTTTTTGTACAATTGGCAGCAACTCGGCATCTTGAGATAATACCAAGCCTAAATCAGCATCCTCTTCCTCGCCCTCGCCGTACAACTCACAATCCGGCCGGGTGGTTCCCGATAAGTCGGTACCTTCGGGAATACCCATCCAAGCTGGGGCGCCGCGCTGTTGGTCGTCGACCGGCATAATCAAGGTCATGGTATCGTAATAAAATTTTTCCGGATCACTCTCATGGGGCAAAAAGCGCATGATAAAAACGCCCTCGGCGTGACAACCGATTTGCACGTTGGGGAAAATACCGGTGGCCCAACTGTCGGACAATTGCCCGTCGACTAACTGTGAATAGTCCAAACCCTGCTGCTCAGCGCGCCCGCGCTTGGCCCGCTGAATCGCCACCCGCACATCGGCCGCGGTACCAGTAAAGTCACTGGCATCAACGCCGACATCAGCCAGCATCGCTGCCAGCCCCTCATTGACGGTGAGCTGGTCCAGCGCCCGTGGACTGGGAGCCCCCAGCGGTACAATCATGCGACTTGCACCGCTGGGATACAGATCACACTGTACTGATAAGTCTGCCATCACCCCCCGGGTTTCCGGGTGTACCGCGTGCAGATGATAGGTCTCGTAGAAGGCCTCTACGCCGACTTTCCAGTTCGCT
Organism: Paraglaciecola psychrophila; assembly: GCA_047623385.1. Classification (GTDB taxonomy): domain Bacteria; phylum Pseudomonadota; class Gammaproteobacteria; order Pseudomonadales; family Dasaniaceae; genus Oceanicoccus. Next base: position 9,115 of record JBLHLU010000138.1, on the reverse strand, counting down.
GACCACTCACTGCGCACATGGCGAACCACTCGCATCTGATCGATATTGTAGGCTTCTAAATACCCTGCTGGTAAACCGATAGCCTCTTTCAGCGGCGGCGGGTTATCGCGCATAGAGATAAACAGTATACCGGCGTGGCTGTCGCAGTTGACCGACACCAGCCCGGGCCGATGGGCAACCACCGGCTCGCGGAAGGTCTGTTCGTCGGTGATACTGCGCAGCTCACCTTTATTGTTGTAACTCCAGCTATGGAAAGGACAGACAAAAACATTTTTTCGCCCCCGGGGCTCCTGCACTAAGCGATTGCCACGGTGACTGCAAACATTGTAAAAAGCTTTAATGCCTTCATCGGTGCGGGTGATAATGATTGACTCACCGGCAACCTCAAACAAAAAGTAATCGCCCTGCCGGGGAATGTCCGCAACCATCCCCGCCAATAACCAGCACTGTGACCACAACTGCTCGGCTTCGGCGCGCTGGTAGGCGCTGCTAAAATAACGCGTTTTGTCGACCGCATTCACGCCGTTGTCGATATAGGGCTGCTTGGCCTCAAGAGAATCCGCCGGGGCATCAGGGTTGACTGTGCTCGACCAAATACGATTTTTATCCACCACCACGCTCCTAATCTACAGGCCTGAATTTAGGCACACTAATATCTTCCGTCCAGCTTTCAAACAACAGCTCAACCGCTTGTCCAACAGCGACCGATGCAACGTCGCAGTCCACTACATTGCTCATCAGTGTCGGCCCCTCGGTCAATTTTATCAGCGCTACCACATACGGCAGCTCCGGCGCGTAGGCAATAGACACTGCCCGCCGCACAATACTGAAACTCACTATCTCGCCGCTGCCACTGGCAGCCTGCCAGCCGAGCTCACGGCCCATACACTGGGTGCAGATAAGCCGCGGATACAGCTGCCTATGGCCACAGCTCAAACACAGCTGAAAACGCAGCTCTCCTTCGGCACAGCCGTCCCAGTAGTGCTGGGTTTCAGCCGTTGGCCGAGGTATAAATTTAGCGCTGTGATCAATGTTCATTGATTACCCTTTATTGGTCGCCTTTTCACTGACGATCCCTACCTAAAATTAGGCTGCTGTGACTAGACATAATGCCGCCCTGCGCATGCAACAGCGCCACTTCTGCAGCGGCCACCTGCCGCGCGCCAGCGCCGTGGCGCAACTGTGTAACCGCCTCGGTGAGGGCAAACATAGAGCCGGGATTACCGGGGTGGCAGTGCGACAACAGCCCGCCGTGGGTATTGACCGGAATACTACCGCCCAATTTAATAGCGCCACTTTGCACAAAGTCGCCGCCCTCGCCCTTGGCGCAAAAGCCGAGGTCTTCCAGCTCAATCAATACCGTTGGCGTAAAACAGTCGTATAACTGCGCAAAATCCATATCGGCAGGACCTAGCCCCGCCATTTCATAAGCCCGGCGACCGGAGTCAACCGCCGCCGAGGTGGTCAGACTATGCGCCTGGCTAATATGTTCGTGACCGTAGCCCTCACCGGCACCGAGCAGGTAGACCGGCTGGTGGGGGAAGTCGCCGGCGCGCTCGGCACGGGTCATGATAATCGCCGCGCCACCATCGGAGACCAAAGAGCAATCCAACAGATGCAGCGGATCGGCGATCATGCGCGAGTTCAGTACATCGTCTACCGTGATCGGCTCGCGCATTTGCGCGCCAGGATTGAGGCTGGCATGGTGGCGACAGGCCACCGCAATCTCGGCAAAGTGCTCGGGGCGAGTTCCGTATTGGGCCATATGCGCCTGCGCAATCAGCCCGTAATAAGCTGGCACCGTAGCCCCGTAGGGGGTTTCAAACTGCGCGTGACCGGAAGAAGATTGCATCGCCATAGCCTGATCTCGAGACAAACCGCTGCGCAGGCTGTCGGCCATGCTAATCAAAATGGTGTCGGCCATGCCAGTGGCTATGGCCGACGCCGCGTGGTGCAGCACCGAAAACGTGGTGCCGCCACCGGCGCCAGCACTCATGCAGTAGCGCGGGAATATTTGCATATACTCCGCTATCGCCTCGGCGTGGTACATGTAGGGCTGGGCCATTGAATTGCAGGTAATCAAGCCGTCGATATCTTTTTTCTCAATGCCGGCGTCGGCCATCGCCCGCAGCGCCGCGTCGACACACAATTGAGTCGCGCTCATATGCGGCACCGACCCCAGTTCGGTGTCGGCGGCGCCAACAATGGCGACTTTACCCCGCAAACCGGTCACTGGGCGGCGCCGCTGTCGATACTCGCGGTAAAGAACACCGTAGCGGTACCTGGGGCGATATTTTCACCGGCCTCGTTGTTGATATATAGCGACACTTGCACCTCACCGCTGCTTGCATCAACCGCAAGTACTTCGCCGCCGGCACAGAGGGTTTCACCAATATAAGACGCTTGTCGGTTGGAGTATTCCACCGATACCAGCCGCCCGCGATCACCCAGCCAACTCAATACGCACTGGTGCAGCCAGTCCCCCAACAGCGGGCCGGCAATAACCAGACCGGGATAACCCTCGACCGCAGTGGCATAGGGCTGGTCAAAATGAATCAAATGGGCATTCCACAGCGCCGCGTTATACATAAAAAGCTGCACGTTGTCGGGTTTGTGCAGACGCTCCGGCAGGGTTTCCCCCACCGCTACTTGTCGCAAATCAATCATTATTGTCAATCCAAATTACTCAGCGCAAAATACGTGTTGTTTTTTCTGTTACCACTTGCCGGCCACTTTCATCGACAATTTCCATAACTACCTGGTAAAAAATCAGCGGCCCTTTAGAGCCATTTTTTTGGTAGATATCGGTTAATGTTCGGGTCGCGGTAAGCGAATCGCCGGGCATAATAGGCCGGTGATAATCAATTTTTAGACCGCCGGCCATGGCCCGTTTCAGCGGGAACTCTGGCAGTAAGCTGTCGATAGAAACACCGTCGGGAGTCAGCTCGCTAAGCTCAACCACATCCCAAAACAGCGGTAGATAAAACATCGGCGGCGCTTCGTCACCGTCGAGAAATTTACGCTGGCGCTGATCAGTAGCAATCGAGTACTTACGTATTTCCCGGCGACTGGCCAACTCGGTGCGCGCGGCGGAGCGGTGGCCGATAAAGGCTAATACCTCAGCGCTTAGTAATTGTGTCATATATTGCCCTCGTGAGACTGCCAGTAGGGTGCGCGTAATTCGCGCTTGAGAATTTTGCCCGTGGCAGCCTTGGGCAAGGCGTCAACAAAGTCCACCGACTTGGGTTTTTGATAGGAGGCCAGCGATTGCTTAGCGGTGTCGATAATCTCTTGCTCACTAGCGCTGGCACCGGGTTTTAGCACCACTACCGCTTTCACCGATTCGCCCCACTCGTCGTCGGGCACACCGATCACCGCCACCTCTAATACCGCGGGGTGCTGGTGAATAGCGCTTTCTACCTGCGTGGTGTAAATATTTTCGCCGCCGGAGATAATCATATCCTTGGCCCGATCGACAATAAAAATATAGCCATCGCTGTCCCAGGTGGCAATATCACCGGTCCACATCCAGCCGTCGCGCAGGGTCTCGGCAGTGACCTCTGGCTTGTTCCAGTAACGAAGCATATTGGCCTCAGAGCGCACAACAATTTCTCCAGAGCTAACCCCGTCCCGGGGCACACTTTCACCGCTGTCATCCACCACATCAACCCGGGTGATAAAACCCTCTCGGCCGCAGCTAGACAAACGCTCAGGGTGAATACCGTTAACTGCATCGCGGTGATCTTCCTGCGACAAAAACGTCATGGTCATACCCTCGGTCTGTCCAAAACCTTGAATCAGGGTACAGGGAAAGGCCTTGAGCGCCGCCTTAACCACGGCCATCGCCATCGGGCCGCCGCCGTATTGAATATTGCGCAGACTGCTGAGGTCGTACTGCTCAAAGTTTTCCACCGCCATCATCCAATTGAGCATGGTAGTAATACCGAGGAATGCTGACACACGCTCGCGCTCGATAACTTCCAGCGCCAGTTTGGCTTCGAAGTTGATCAGCACCACCGCACAGCCATGGGCCATATAGTTCATGGTTAGGCCAACCGGAATATGAAACATTTGTCCGGTTAGCATGTAGACATCGCTGGCAACAATGCGCTCGGCCACGCTCTGATTAATCATCCCCATAAACAGGCTTTTGTGACTGTGCAGCGCGCCCTTAGACTCGCCGGTGGTACCACCGGTATAGAGAATAACCAGCGCATCATCGTCGCCCACAACAGCAGACTGCGACGGCTCGGCGCTGCTCGATGCGTCCAGCAGGCGCTGGTAGCTGGCGTCACTGCCAGCGCCAAAGCTCAGCCCAACACAGTTACCCGCCGCTAACAGCGCGCCGGCTTCGGCTGAAAATTCGGCTGAGCTGATCAGTACCCGAGGGCTGGCATCGGCGACGATCCGCTGCCGCTCGTCGGCACCAAGGCGCCAATTGAGTGGCTGCACAATCAAACCAACTCGGGCGCAGGCGTAATAAACCGTCATATACTCGATACAGTTTTTAGCCAATACCGCCACCCGGCTACCGTGTTTGACCCCGCCCAGCCCCAACAGACCATTAGCCAGTCGGCGCACCTGTTGGTCGAGTTCGCCATAGCTGATGCGCCGATCATTGGGCACATCGATTAAGGCGGTTTTATCCGGGTTGGCGGCGGCCTGTTTGGCCGGTATAAGTCCAATATTCACATGTTTTCCTGCGGTTTTGTTCGGGGTATGTCCGGCTTAATAGGGTAGGTCCAGCTCGAGGTAGCGATTTAACAACTGCCACTGGCCGTCATTCAGTACCACCTTATCGCGGTAAACCCCGGTCGAAATTAAGGCAATGGCACCGCTCTCAATACTCATCAGACTTAAATTAGATACCACTGTGGCACGGTCGGCCGCGCCCTCGCCGGCACCCTCGCCGGCGCCCTCAAAGAAGACATTGCTAACCTGATGGCGACGCTGATCGGTCTGCACATCCATCGAGTCAGTCATCAATTTCATAATCGCGTCTCGACCCTCAAAAGGGCCGATCAGATCGCCACCGGCGATGCGCAGACTCATCTGTGCGTTTTCAGCAAAGCACTGACTGAGGATGCTTAGGTCGCGCACATCGAGACCGTAAGCGGCGCGATTTAACAATTCGTTGATGGCCTGTTTATTGTCTGTGTTCATTGTTCAATTCTCTCCGTTATTATTTGATTAATGCTTTTTTTAAGCCTCTTTCATACCTAACACATCAAGTGTGCCTCTCCAGGCCAACGAGCCGCCGTCGATTAACCAGGCCACGCCATTGACGAAAGACGACTGTTTGCTGGCTAGAAAACACACCAGCTCCGCCACATCCTCGGCTTCGCCCATGCGCGGAATCAAATGGGTTAGGGTCATAGTAGAGAGCATAGCCTCAGGGTCTGGGGCCGCCGCCAAAAACTCGTCGACCATTTTTGTTTTTATCGAACCGGGGCAATAACAATTGACCCGAATACCGTGCGGCGCTAGATCAACCGCCAAACTCTTAGACAACTGAACCACCCCACCCTTACTGGAAGCGTAGGCCTGACACTGGGGATAACCGGCCACTGAACTGGTGGAGCCGGCGTTGATAATAGACGCCTGATTGCTCTTTTTGAGATAGGGCAGAGCGTACTTAGCGCAGAGCCAAGGCCCCAGTAAATTGATCGATATCACTCGCTCAAAGGTCTCCCGGCTCATACCCTCCAGCGTTAAGTCCTTGGCGATCATGCTCTCGTGAATACCGGCGTTGTTGTGCAGCACGTCGATACCGCCAAAATGCGCCGCCGCTACCTGCATCAGCGTTTTTACCTGCGCCTCATCGGTGACATCACAGGCCTGAAACAATGCCTCGCCACCAGCGGCTTTAATCGTCGCCACCAATGCTTCGCCGGTCGCGCTGTCGACATCTGAAACTACCACCCGGGCACCGCGCTCGGCGGCTAGTTTGGCGGTGCCGGCACCAATACCGTTGCTGGCGCCGGTTATAACTATCACTAATCCGTTCAGGTCCATTTTAACTCCTAGGGTCGGGGCAAGCGCCGCCGAAAAAAATTATCACCTTGAGACTTTCGATGACAACATTGACTGCCATCAGTTCGACCGTATTGATAATCTTGATCTTCTTAATAGTCTTAGTGTCTTATTAGACTAGCCGACTAGTCGCTGTCGCTGCGAGCGGTTAAATCAGACCAAAAATTGTCTGCTCCCGCAGCCAGTACCTGACGCCCTAAAAATTGTGCCCAGTAGCGATCATTGCCGAACTCACTGCGCCAGGCCCACAGTCGCTGGGTGAAAAAGTGCAACTGATGCTCCTGAGTAAAACCAATAGCGCCGTGGGCCTGGTGAGCAATCGAGGTGGCCTTGGTCACCGCACGGTTAGCTCGTAGTTTGCTCGCCGCAACTTCAAAAAATGCCTCGCCAACATCGGCTCGAAGCGACGCGGCCTTAGCTGCACAATTAACCGCTGCAGCCTCTTCTGCCAATATTGCCAACTGGTGTTGCACCGCCTGAAATTTACTCAGCGGGCGGCCAAATTGCACGCGTTCGTTGACATAGCTCACACTCATGGCCAGCGCCGAAGCAAGGGCTCCGGCTGATTGGCAACAGCGCAGCAGCGCACCGGCACTCATCACCGCAGCAACCGCCGCGGCCTGCGGTGCCCGGTGCAATACCGGTGCGTTGTCAAACACTAGATCGCAGCGCGGCTCGTTAGCTTCGTTATTGTAGCTATGCGCCTGAGTCGCAGCAGCTGTCTCCACTAACACTAACTCGTCACTATCGGCGAGCGCCAATACCATATGCGATGCATAGTTGCCCCAGGGCACAGCGTCGACTGAAGCATTGAGCCTTTGGCCACCGTCTGTCAGTACGCCGTCACTACTACAGCCCAAGGTGATCGCACCATTTGGACAGTCCATACCCGCATCTAACAATAGTTTTTTGGCGACAATAGTCTCTCCCAATGGCAGTGGCAAAGCGTGAGCCCCCAGTTGATTAAACACCACAAATGCATCTTGCCATGTACCACCAAATCCACCGTCTTTTTCCGCTAAAAAAATGTCGCACAGACCCAACTGTTGCAGCGATGCCCAAGCGGGGTCGTCGCTGGCGTGTGCCGCCGATGCGGGCATACCCGCAGCCATTAATTCGGCAAAAAAGCGCTCAACCATTTCAGCTAACATATTTTGTTGTTCTGTCATCTCAAGCCCAACCCTTTGGCAATTATTCCGCGCAATATTTCCCGTGTACCACCGCGCAAAGAAAACGACGGTGATATTCTCAATAACAATTTCAGCACGCGATCAAGATCACTGCCCCTGCGACAGGCAATATCGTCGCCCAACTGTGCCTGTACCATGGGCGGCAAGTCTTGCTCGAAACAAGCGCCCAAGTCTTTGACGATGGTGGCCTCTAGCGCCGGGTCTTCACCGTTATTAATCTGACCTGCCACCGACATAGACATCTGCCGTAGCGTCCACAGCTCAGCGGTTATAGTGCCCACCATTTCAACCACACAGTCGCCCGGCTCGTCGCCGATCGCCGCCAACAACTCCTCAAATAATCGGTAGCTGCTTAAATAGCGCTCTGGTCCGCTGCGCTCTAGCGACAACTCTGCATTGACCTGCTGCCAGCCCTCGCCTTCGGTACCTAAAAGCATTTCATCACTGACGAAGACATCGGTTAAAAAGGCTTCACCAAAATGGGTATCGCCGATGTGATCGACAATGCCACGCACTTCAACTCCGGGACTGGACAAATCAATCAGCAACTGGCTCATACCGCTGTGGCGGCCACTGTCACCGCTTCCGGTTTTCACCAAGGCAATCATCATTTGCGCCTTGTGCACATTGCTAGTCCACACCTTGGAGCCGTTCACTTGCCAGCCACCATCGACTTTTACCGCCCGGGTTTTAATCGAGGCCAGATCAGAGCCGGAGTCTGGTTCACTCATACCGATGCAAAAGAATAGCTCGCCGCTGGCTATTTTAGGGAGATAGCGCTGACAGATGGATTCTTGCCCAAAACGCTGCAATACGGTGCCACTCTGGCGGTCGGCAATCCAGTGCGCAGCGACCGGAGCACCGGCTACCAGCAGCTCTTCAACCACTACATAGCGCTCCAGCGCCGAGCGTTCATGACCGCCATAATGTTTTGGCCAGATCATCGCGATCCAATTTTGCTCACCGAGCTTTTTGCTGAATTCGGCGTCAAAGCCAGACCAAGTATAGGCCCGCTGTTCGGCACTCATCGAGCCCAGTTCGCGCTGTAAAAACGCTCTGACTTGCTGGCGCAACAGCGCTATGCCCGCAGGCATGCGCAGTGGCGTAAATTGAAAGTCTTGCAAAGTAAAACCCTCTTTACTGGTTGAGTAAAAGTAGCGGCGCAGCCCAGACGGCACTGTTAACAGCTGCACAGTGGTGTGGCTCGCGCCGGTGTTGAACGATAGTCAAAGTACTTGGCCCAGACGCCACTGTTAATAGTTGTAAGCTGGTACGGCTGGCGCCAGTATTGAACGATATTCAAATTATCTGCTGGGGTGGCCAGCGCTGTCAACACTATTGCACCTTACTAGTAGCCCCATTGAAGTCGATAACGGCCACCATTAACATCAAAAAATCGGCCTGTTAGTGAACTAACAACAGCTTCGTTAGCGCTCTAGTTAAGAGCATCCTCATCGACAGGTGGCCAAGCCATATTAGCGAAGCTGCCATCGTCAAAACGCTCAACAAGCCAGTCAAAAAAAAACCAGTCAATCGACTGGCTAGTAATATCTAAAGCTGGCGGCGCAACCAACACCGCACTAATCGCCAATATAAACGCTGCAACAATGCAACAAACGAGATTCAACACCCCCGAGCAGAATGGCCCCTGTCGATAGTGGGCACTGACTACGGCGCTTTAGAAAAGGCCAGCAGTACATTACCCGGCATGTGAAAATAGATACCGTAACCCGAATTGACAAACATCATACCGTCCTTAAAGACCGGCCCGGTAGAGCCGCCAAAAGAACCGCCACGAGCGCGCTCGCCGGATAGCGTGTCAAACTCTACAGCGCTGTCAAAGTCCCAGATGATCTCGCCACTAGCGCTATCGTAGGCTCGCAAATGCCCGT
>JBLHLU010000137.1:0-10013 GCA_047623385.1 Paraglaciecola psychrophila | reverse complement strand
AGCTGGGGTTCCCGCTCCCGGCACCTATGTACATGAATAAAACACTATGAAAAATTATACAGACGTTGTTTTCGGTGTCGAATTGCGCATTGCTTCCACTTTAGGTGAAAAAGAGGGCATTCCTCTACTTATCTTTAATGGTATTGGCTCCAGCTTGCAGATTCTGGAAAACATAATGGAAGAACTCTCGGTGCCCTGCATCGCATTTGATATGCCCGGTGTCGGAGAATCGCCAATCCGATTTCTGGGCGGAAGAATGAAGGGTTTCGCCAATATTGGATTAAACGTAATCGACAAGCTAGGTATTGATACTGTTGATGTTATGGGTATTTCTTGGGGTGGCGGTGTTGCCCAAGAATTTGCTAAAAGAAACAGTGCCAGAACCCGAAAGTTGATACTGGCGGCAACCTCAATGGGTCAGGTTATGATTCCACCGAGCCCATTGGTATTAATGTTGATGGCATCGCCGGTACGTCATATGAGTTCACGCTATTTTAAGATGATTGCGGCTACTATCTACGGCGGAGACTTTCGAAAAAACCCTGAGCTAGTGAAAAAGCATGCCGGTAAAATGGTGGCGCCCAGTATATTGGGTTATGTACAGCAATTACTGGCGATTGGCGGCTGGACTAGTGCATTCTGGCTGCATAAATTGAAACAACAAACGCTGGTTATGGCGGGTACTGATGATCCAGTAATACCGTTAATGAATGCAAAAATAATGGCTAACAGAATACCCAATGCCCGCTTAGAAACATTTGACTGTGGACATCTCTTTATTTTGACCAGAAGTGAAAAGACGATTAATACAATGGAGAGTTTTCTGGCGGTATCGTAGTACCTGCTAGCCCAGTCGATGGGGCTAAAAAGTAAAATTGATATTTTGATGTAATTAGCAGCAGTAGCAATAGCACAGCGATTCAAATTCGCGGTGCATCACTTAGCACGGTAGAAAAAGAGGGCCGCAGAATGTAGGCAGCTACTCCTTTTCTCCGGCCACAGATTGACCGATGACAGAAACTTACCTTCAGTTGGCCCCCGTAGAGTAACCACCTAGTTCAGTGATACCGATTGACCGATGACAGAAACTTACCTTTAGTTGGCCTGCAAGCAACGATGCTAGATACTAGCGCACGGTTATGTTGTGCATACCTATAGTTCTTGACCGCGGGGCCTGAATTAAAACACTGGTGGCTTGCTGCGACAATATCCCTCAAGAGTAGCGGTTTCAAGCTAGTCAGTCAGCATCGGTTAAACCTGCATTGAAGCGGCTAAATGCTTGGCTTAGAAAAGATGTGTATTTTTAAACGCTCAGGCAGCTAATGGGCTAATATATGTCTAAAATTGCATCCTAAGCGATGATGCGCTTGGAAGTCGAATTCATGTTGTTTTTATGTGAAAATAATGCATTTAGTGGCGCTAGCTGTCATCTTTGTTGTGCTTTGAAAATAGTTTGGGAACAACCATTGAATAGTTTTCCCGTTGCTGGTCTCTAGCGATAGCACTTGCCAAAGAGGCTTCGCAGGGAGTAGTGTAGCTCAAGACGTTGTTTATTTTTCTGTAGAAATGATAAATCGCTTTTGCCCGTTCTGTATAGTAATAGAAATCCAAATGATTATGATTGATCGGAAAAAGGAGGGTAACTTATTTTAATTGGCTAGCATGAATGTACTAATAATTGACGCATATAATCACAATGAGGCCGTAATGATGATAAAGTTTCTGCTTTTTTTAACCGTCACGCTGTTAATCACTCCCCTCGCCTTTGCCACTGAATACCCGAACATGGTTGGGGTATGGCAAGGCAATGTTAGAATTGTTTCCTCGGGCGACGATGTCGCAAAAGGTGGTGCTGTTATTTCCAATGCTGATGTCACTGTCTCAATCGAATATCAGGATGAGGAAACGTTTCTCGGCAATTCTCGTTCCTCTACAATGCGTAAAGGGCAAGCCTCGCTGGCGGTATGGGGGGCGATGCGATCAACAGGGAGCGAGGCGATTTTTGTGAACTCAGACGGTAGTCGCGGCAATCTTTGGATGAAAGGGAAAAATTCATTTGAATATTGTCTTACTAATTTACTCGACGGTATTTTTACTGCCTATTGTGGGGTTTTGAAAAAGAAAATACCGGCATCATAAAAACCCTATCGGCACAGTAGAGCGTTGACACTAACTGTTACCAGTATTGCTGTTTGCACCCGACATCACTGTGCCGGGTATACTAAACAGCCCGCTTTCTCAATGCGATGGGGCTGTGCTTATAGCGCTTTGAAAAGGCGCGACTAAAAGCCGATTGGCTGTTAAACCCGCAGCGCAGCGCAATATCACCCATCGGGCTGTTGCTGTCTAACACCAGTTTTCGTGCGGCTTGCAAACGCAGGCGCAAGTAGTGTGCCGAGGGGCTCAAGCCTAAGTGTTTCTTGCTTAACAATTCTAAAGACCGCTGTGAAATACCGGCTCGATGCGCTAAATGCGTAAGCAGTTCCGGGGTTTCAAGGGTGTTTTCCATTATTTCAATCGCCAGCGCCAAGCGCGGTTCAATGCGCTTAAGCCGATCAAGAGATACGTGGGCCTGTACATCGGCAGCCGACTTGCTCTCGTTGTAAATAAAGACGTTGGCGACATCTAACGCCAGTGATTGTTGTTGCGTAGAGCGCAAGTAATGCAGCAGCATGTCGAGACTAGGAGAAGCACCGCCGCTGGTCCATATATTGCGGTCAATCACAAAACGCTCGCCCACCACATTGAGCTGGGGGTAGGCAAAGGCAAAATTTTCTAGGTCTTCCCAATGGGTAGTGACCCGGTGATTGTCAATAATACCGGCCCGCGCCAGTACCCACGTACCTGCTTCAATCGCAAATAAGTGTTTAAACCGGGAGCAGGCGTTGCGAATACGTGGCAGGCTTTTTGTTGGCGCATGCATATCTTGATTAAAGCCGGCAATCACCATAAATACATCGCCTACTTCATCACCGTGTAATGAGCCGTCAACATCTATTTTTATACCGCAGGTCAGTTCTACGGCCGCCCCCGACAAAGACACTAATCGCCAAGAAAACAATCGCTGCCGCGCTAATCGGTTGGCTGCTCGCAGTGGGTCGATCAGTGACGACAGACTCATCATCGATGATTCTGGCAAGATTAAAATACAGATATGGGTGGTTGAAGGAAGCGCATTCATTGCGGGTATAGTATAAAACCTTTCGATTTATGTATAGCAAAAAGTGCCCTTTTTGCCATGCTTGGCACACCTTAATTACTATGGAACAGTCGATGTCCCTCGCCCCCAACAAAGATGTCTTTATTACCTGCGCTGTAACCGGATCTGGCAATTCTCAAGATCGTAGCGCCGAAGTACCACGCAGCCCAAAAGAAATTGCCGAAAGTGCCATCAGAGCGGCAAAAGCGGGGGCGGCTATTGTGCACTGCCATGTTAGAGACCCTGAAACGGGGCAGGGCTGCCGCGACCCTAAGTTGTACCGTGAGTTGACCGAACGTATTCGCGACTCGGCCACAGATGTAGTGCTTAACCTCACCGCCGGTATGGGTGGCGACATGGTATTTGGCCCGCCGTCGGCACCGTTGCCGTTAGTTACAGGTACCGACATGGGCAGTGCACAAAGCCGCATGGAGCCCATTGCCGACTGCTTGCCGGAGATCTGCACATTGGATTGCGGCACCATGAACTTTGCCGAAGCCGACTACGTTATGACTAATACCCCGGGCATGTTAGAAGCTATGGGGCGGATGATGACCGAGCTGGGCGTGCAGCCTGAAATAGAAGCCTTCGACACCGGGCATCTATGGTTTGCTAAGCACCTAGTCAGTAGCGGTGTGCTGAAGAGCCCGGCACTGGTGCAGCTTTGCATGGGCATTCCCTGGGGCGCACCTAACGACCTTAATACGTTTATGGCAATGGTTAACAATGTGCCACAAGACTGGAATTGGTCGGCCTTCTCAATTGCCCAACATCAAATGCCCTATGTCGCCGCCGCCGTGTTAGCCGGTGGCAATGTAAGGGTTGGCCTAGAAGACAATATATGGCTAGAAAAAGGCGTATTAGCCAGCAACGAAGCGCTAGTGGAACGGGCAGTAACCATTGTTGAGACGATGGGCTCTACAATATTAAACCCTGCTCAGGTACGTGAAAAATTAGGCCTAACCAAAAGAGCACCGGCATGAATGTCGGTATAAACACCGCCGCCGTTATAGGCGGTGGGGTTATTGGCGGCGGCTGGGTTGCACGTTTTCTGCTGATGGGTGTTGATGTCAATGTATACGACCCCGACCCCCAGGCAGCCCGTAAAATAACCGAGGTACTTAACAATGCTCGGCGTTCGCTGCCCGACTTATACGAGCATCGCCTTCCTGCTGAGGGCGCGCTGGTATTCTGTGACACTGTTGCCGCCGCGGTAACGGCGGTAGAGTGGGTGTGTGAGTGTGTTCCTGAGCAGCTAGCGCTAAAGCAGCGGGTATTGAATGAGGTGCAGTCTTTGTGCTCCAGCAGTGCCATCATTTCCTCTTCAACCTCCGGTTTTAAGCCCTCTGAGCTACAGCGGGGGTCTGTTAACGGCAAACAAATTATTGTTGCCCACCCTTTTAATCCGGTGTACTTGGTGCCGCTGGTAGAGTTAGTAGGTGACATTGACACCACCGAGCGGGCCAAAGTAATACTCAGTCAATTAGGGTGTTTCCCGCTCATTGTTCGCAAAGAAATTGACGCTCATATTGCCGACCGCCTGTTAGAGGCGGTGTGGCGAGAAGGGCTATGGTTAGTGAACGACGGTATTGCCACCACTCAGGAAATTGACGATGCCATTAGCTACGGCTTTGGGTTGCGCTGGGCGCAAATGGGCTTATTTGAAACCTATCGGATAGCCGGTGGCGAAGCCGGAATGGCGCATTTTATTAAGCAATTTGGTCCGGCACTTGAGTGGCCCTGGACCAAACTAATGGATGTGCCCGAGTTAACCGACGACTTAGTGCAAACCATTGCCGATCAGTCAGATGCCCATTCAGGCCACCATTCTATTCGACAGCTAGAGCGTATTCGCGACGATAATTTAGTGGCCATGATGCGCAGCCTCAAGGGCACTAATTGGGGGGCGGGTAAGTTGCTCAATAATATGGACAAGCAGCTCAGCACCCATGCTCAAACCCAAGCCCAAACCGACAAAACGGGGGCATACTTAAGCACCATTAATCGTGTCATTCCCAGTAGCTGGACAGACTACAACGGCCATATGAATGACAGCCGCTACAGCGAAGTGTTTTCAGTTGCCGCAGACAATGTTATGGCAGCTATTGGCGCCAACGCTGACTATATTGAGGGTGGCATGAGTTACTTCACCGTTGATATGCACATCACCTACAGCCAAGAGTGTGTTCACGGTGACGCCATTACTGTTGCAACACGTATCGCTAGTGGTCAGGGCAAAAAGTTAGAGTTAGAACATGCCATGCGCAATACTAAAGGCGAGTTAGTGGCTAGCTGTGAGCAGCTGTTAATTCATGTTGACCTTGCCGCACGCAAATCTTGTTTACCCCTTGCAGCGGTTGCCCAGGCGCTATCAACCTTTGCCGAGCAACATCATTTGTTGAGCAAACCCTACTAGTGCAGCTTTTAGCTGCAAGGTACGAACATGAAATACTACCTAGCACCGACACCGGATAATCTGGCGTGGCCTACCGCGGCAGCTATCGAACATTGTGAGTTAGCGGGCGATGGCGCCATCGTTATACGTTGGGCTGACCAGCAGCTCAGCCGATTCCACCCGCTGTGGCTGCGAGACAACTGTGCCTGCGACGAATGCCTACACAGCGTTACCCGAGAGCATCTAACCGACTTATTGACGCTGCCCTTAGACCTTAAAGCCAACGCCGTAGCACTGGATGCCGAGGGATCACTCCGCGTCACATGGCAGCAGGGCGGCCATGTGAGTGTGTTTAATCCGGGATGGCTATTGGCCCATAGTGGCCTATTGGCGCAACAAAGCGTTGAGCCGCTGCTCTGGACAAGCTCCACCTTGCGTGAACCGATTAGCTTTAGCGCAGCACAGCAACACATTAGTGATGATGTACTGCTTGAGGTGCTGCTAGCCGTTGAGCGCACCGGCTTAGCGCGACTGCGCGGTTGTGGCTCATCTCGCGACACCGTTGAAACACTAGCACTGAGAATTGGCCCGGTCAGAGAAACCCATTTTGAACGCATTTTTGACGTGGTGTCCCGGGCCGACGGCGACAGTAATGCCTACACCAGTGGGCCACTCCCAGCACATACCGATATACCTACCAGAGAAGCACCGCCTGGCTTACAAGTTTTGCACTGCCTAGTGGCCGATGCACAAGGGGGCGAAAGCACCATGACTGATGGCTTTAAAGTGGCCGCCGACCTAGCCGCTCACTATCCGCAAGACTTTGCCACGTTGTCGACGCTGAAGTGGTGTTTTGCCAATCGAGCCGGTGATACCGATTACCGTTGGCAAGCGCCCATCATCAACCTCGATGACACCGGCAAGGTATTTGAGGTGCGTTTACTGCCGTTTTCGCGGGCACCACTGATAACAGAGTACCAAAACATAGAGCCTGCCTATCGAGCCCTGCAGCGCTTTATGGCTATGGCTAATGCCCCGAAATATCAAATGCGTTATCAATTTACCGCCGGAGATATCATTATTTTTGACAACCGGCGAATACTGCACGGGCGTGAAGCGTTTTTCCCACAATCGGGTGATCGCCAATTGCGTGGTTTGTATTTAGATCGAGATGATATGCACTCAAAAATCAGAATGCATCGCAATAGCGCAAACCAGCCAAGTTAGAGGCCATAGCAAGCAATGGTCAATAGCATAAATAAAGTAGCTGACCGAGAGCTGTTGAGAGCTATTAATCTATCTTAATCACGCATTCATCTCACCCGTTTGGGTGATGCACTTCTAATGTAAATTGACGTAAACTTAGTCTAATGGGCAAGTATATGCTTGTTCCGCAATAGAAGGATTTAGTGTGCTCAAGAGCTTAGCTTATTACCAGTATCTGTGCCGCTCGGTAGCAGTCATATCAGCCACAGGTGCTTACTGCCGAGCTAACAGCACGCTTTGTGGGGTAGTGGTAAACTGGGCTATAAGATGAGCGTTACCAATAACAACAGTACTAACAACAGTACTAACAATACGACAAGCGCGGGCACTGCAGACGCACAGATCTGCCCTTTTTGCGACATTGCCCAGGCCGAATCACCGCGCTCTAACCACCCGCGTATTATTGCCGAAAACGACTACGCCTTTATTATTCGCGATGGCTACCCGGTATCATCAGGCCACTCGTTGATTATCCCCAAACGTCATATTGGCAGCTACTTCAAAACCAGCAAGGGCGAAAAAGCCTGCATCGCTGAGTTGTTAGAACTGGCCAAAAAGCAACTCGACCAAGAATTCCAGCCCGACGCCTACAATATCGGCATTAATGATGGCCCTGCGGCGGGACAGACTGTGGCGCATTGTCATCTACATGTTATTCCGCGTTATGCGGTGGAGGGTGAGGACCCTCGGGGCGGGGTGCGTTGGGTGGTGGCGGATAAGGCGGATTATTGGAGTGGGGCTGAGTGAGTGTTCTTTTGTTAGTAGGTTCTTGGCTTCATTGCTACCACCGTAGCAAGTTGAGTGGCACCTGACATTGTGCATATCTCTGCCGATCGTCAGCTAGCATTTATTACTTATTTACAGCGCATACTGGTTGAAGGGGACTTCGTCGCTACCTATAAATTTGCACTGCTTCACGCGCTGGCAGATATCTGCATTGAGCAGATGCCTGCCGATAGTACCGCGGCGGTAGCTACTAGAATCAGTATGGATCAACTCGCCGGGAAGTTTATTGAGCTGTATTGGCAGCATTCGTTGCCGTTTTAGCGTCGCTGCAAGTTCTAGCCTAACTGTTAATTCCAAAAACAGCACACTGCTTTTACAGAGCAGTGGCGGGCAGCGGCATTGATAACGCAGCTCGCCCAGTGCAGGCATGATGGTATAAAAAGTATCACTGAGCTTAAGCTGTCGCCACGTTGGGCCAGTTTATGTGGTGAAACCAAGCAAACAATTAGAAAAGGCCCACCGTGGCGCCTGCAGCGATTGGCCGGTCACGATGTCCCCTTTTTCTATCCACACGAAAAATCTCAGCAGTATATTGTTTTGAACCCTGCGATTAGTGAGTGCTTTCGCCGCTTCTACGACTTAGTGGTATCTATCGCCCGATCCCATTGGTTGCAAAAGATACGTGAGATCCCGGCCAATCAGCGTGCCATTGGCGGGCAGGGAGATATTGCCGGCTTTTTATTTGGCACTGCTCGCAGTGCTCTAACTCAAGTTAGGCCTCAGTTGTTAGAACTCAGGACCACTTTTACACCGCGCTAAACTCTGTACTAGCGCGCTAATCAGCCCGCGCTCAGCTACCGGATACGAGCTCTGTTAATGACCTCTCTCATTGATGGTGCGCCGATACAGCTTGCGGGGAAAGACCGCGATGATTTTATAGCAGCGGTTGCGGCACATGCGCTACGAATGGGGATGGGCCATTGATAGGGTTGGTCCGCATTAACAACGGCATATCTTGACGCAATGTAACCGCGCAGCGCTGCAATGTTGTTGGTAGTTCTTAAATGCTCTCAATACACCAAACTTAGCTGATTACCCGAGCGTAAATACTAACGATTTTTACGCAGGCGAGACCAGCGCCATCGTTTGACTAACCAAAGTATTTAGCGAAGATAGGCTTTACCGCAATAGCGCAACAAATTATAACGATGCCGATAGCGCTAGTTATGGCCTTGCCCGGGCTGCCCTATCGATTTAGCTAGAGTTACAACTCCTTTTCGCAGAACCTTTACCCGGTAGCACAGCAGGCGAAGACGGCCTTGGGCAACTAGGCTTGCGATCAGGTACGAGTATTTTCGGTTGGGACGACGGTATCATTTAGCGCGTTGACAGCGGGTATAACCTTGCTGCTACAGTCGAGTAATACGTTGTCGATCATTGCGCTGTTTATGTTGTTTATGCTGCTCAGGGTGAATAGCGTTATTGTTGTTACACCGTATGTTTAGCTGAACCGGTTGGTGATAACGGCACCGTTCATGCCTGCGTTTGTAGATATGCCGCAGTTGACTATCCAATGGCATCACCGGTCACTCAGTCAATGTCGTTAGGTAGTCCGCTATACCGATAGTTTCAGTTATCATGGCGGTTTTCGTTAAACGACACCGATGCGGGCAATGCTTTAAATCTTTTCAGTATGAAGGGTCCTTGGTACGGCAAAGTGCTGTTAGGCTGCTAGTAACCTCTGCTAAGCGTCATCAACAGGGCGTATACTACTTAGTGCGCTTAGCGGCAATATTGACGTAAATCGGGTTGCTGAGGTGTGATAACGCGAGTTTGCGCGAGTTCTGCGTGGTTAAACAGCTCAGATTGGCACGAACAGTCGAGAATCACTGGGTGTCACTAGCCAAAAGTGCCTACAACTATCTGGTGGACTCGAGTGCGTTGCGTAACAGGCGTCGAATACTGCGTGAATACTCTATGAATAGGGCATGATTAGCGAACAGAAAGGCATTGTGTGAGATATTATACTGTGACTTGAGCGTGGAGCCTGGTGCGATGGCTATTGCGAGATAGGGTGGCATACATTATGTGAAACACTGAAAATACCTGAACGGCGATTGATGGGGCCGTAAACTGTTAACACTCCCAATATCTTGTGGGTTGGATTTTTCAAAAAGCATTGATCCTATGAAACAAAAATCTAAAACGGCGAACAAGTTCATTGAACAGATTTTCGAGTTTATTAACCCGAAAAAAAACCCCGACTTGAACACCGCCTTCAAGCACCAACTCGATACCTTACCCACGCTATGGATGTTGGGAAAGACCGGTGCCGGTAAATCCTCCATTATTCAACATATAACCGGTAACACGGCGTCACAAGTGGGTACCGGGTTCAAACCCTGTACCCAAACAGCCGATAGTTTC
>JBLHLU010000136.1:0-10015 GCA_047623385.1 Paraglaciecola psychrophila | reverse complement strand
CCACCATGTGGTCGCTTTGGAATTAAAACTGAACACCTTTACCCGCTTAGCTTGGCGAGTTGCCTTTTTTATGCGCTCGGCGGCGGGCTCGCCCACATCTATCCACAGTTCGAGTTCGCCGCCGAGGCTGTGCAGCCATATATCCGGTTCGTCAGTGTCGCTTAGTCCCTTACAAAATGTTAGCTGAGGCTGGGCATTAAAGGCATAGGCCATAACTCTTACCATCATACGCTCTAAGGTTTCAGAGGGGTGGCGAGCAACCGTCAGGTTCAGTGTCTCGTAGACCGCCCGGTCCATATCACTGAGATCAATTTTTAATTTGTAGATGGTCGGTTTTAAGGCCATAGGGCTCTTCTCTATTTCGCGGAATTCTTGCTACGCCGTGGTTTGCTGTACTAACGTCTTCAACACTCAGTAAAACCGCCATTATAACTTGGCTACAAGCTGCGGCGGAAGTTTAGCGCTATCGCCGGCGCTTTGGCAGCACTATATTTTTGACGGCATATTTTACCTGTGACCAGTGCGGTTAATCCTGCCGCAACCAGTGGTGGCGCTGATATGGCTCGCAGCCTGAAAGCGTTGAATTAAGCGCAAAAATTTAAGCTTGAACAAACGTTATTACAGCGTAGGCATTATTTGGGCGTGCAATCGCTGCCTCGGTGTTTAAGGAAATCGACTATGTAAGATTGTTGCGAGATCGACCCCATGCGCAATCGGCAATAGGCAATCTGTAATCTGTAATCGGTAATCGGTAATGCGTAATGCGTAATGCGTAATGAGTAAGATGTTCAAGATAACGAACGGTCAAGGTCAGTTTGGTGCTAGCAGCTTGATTGATTTTTTTGCCTATTAAAGCAATAGAATACTGAATAGGATTATCGCAGCAGTTAGGCAAAGCTGACCTGCCATGAGACTTTGTACTTTCAGTACGATACCGCAAATAAATATGTCGCTAATGCGCGAAATAGCTGCCGCGCTGTAGGGCTGCCGATAACTGCAGGGGTGGAACTATGCGCGGTATCCGAGATTTAAGCGTAAAGCCGTTAGCGGCAGCGCATGCCTCTAAGTCAACGCTAGTAGCTACCTGTTAATACGCACATGGTTACCGTGAGTAGATCTAATAACAGCGTTTGAAGCTCCGATAATAACGACCGGCTAGTCTATTTTTATTTTAACCAAGGCCTTGCTCGCAGTGACAGTAGAGTCGGCGACCCTGCTCGTCACAGCACAAGATCCATCGGTGTTAACTGCTATCGGTAGTGTCGGCTTTTTACTCTTCGGCCTGAGCGTAGATGCGATTGATTTGGCATATGCCGAGCCAATGTTTGCTGGCCGCTTAGCTCGTTGCTGTAGTACAGTGGGCGCTTATTGCGGCAAGGTCAGTTCTAGATACCTAACGTTTTACAGCGATTACTTCAGATAGAGGCGCAGCACCCATGAGCGATATTCAATTTAACACCATTAGCGCTAACGGTATTTCCATGCGTATCGCCGAGGCGGGCACCGGACCATTAGTATTGCTTATTCACGGTTGGCCAGAATCTTGGTATTCCTGGCGTCATCAGCTCACTGCCATCGCCGCCGCAGGTTACCGAGTAGTGGCCCCGGATATGAGGGGGTACGGGAATACTGACGCCCCTGCAGCCGCAGAGGAATACCGTATCGACAAACTAGTGGCCGATATCGTCGCTGTAGTGGACGCGCTAGGTGAGTCAACGGCGACGCTGGTGGGTCATGATTGGGGCTCGATGTTAGTCTGGAACGCCGCGCTATTACACCCTGAACGCTTCAATGGGGTTATCGGCATGAGCGTGCCCTACGGTGGTCTCAGTAAAGAAGCGCCACTGGCTAGTTGGCGTCGGGCTATGGCGGATAATTTTTTCTATATCTTGTACCACAACGAAGCGGACGGTGTTGCCGAAGCCGAATACGACAGCGATCCCCGCGGTATTTTGTCCATGCTGTACACCTCACCAGACACGCCTAGAGCAGCGGCTACCATCAGCGACCCCAAGCGTGCCGCCGGTGGTTGGATTGGCAGAATAGGGGCCCCGCTAGAACTACCGCCTTGGCTCAGTGCCGAGGATATGGATTATTATGTCGACGAATTTACCCGTAGCGGTTTTCGCGGTGGGATAAACTACTACCGAAACTTCGATGCCAATTGGCACTTTATGGCGGACAAAAACCCAGTTTTGCAAATACCCAGTGCCTTTGTCGCCGGTGCCGCCGATATGGTTATAGCCGGTGCCGACGAACGTGCACTGCGGGCCATGATGACGCCGGTAATGAGTGATCTACGTGAGATCACGCTACTGCCTGATATTGGCCACTGGGTGCAGCAAGAAGCCGCCGAAGCCACCAACAAAGCGATACTGCGTTTTC
This sequence comes from Paraglaciecola psychrophila, assembly GCA_047623385.1. Classification (GTDB taxonomy): domain Bacteria; phylum Pseudomonadota; class Gammaproteobacteria; order Pseudomonadales; family Dasaniaceae; genus Oceanicoccus. Next base: position 7,630 of record JBLHLU010000136.1, on the reverse strand, counting down.
TTGATACGTTATAAACTGTCCTCGTATTTATCGGCTGTGATCAAATTGTTATAATTAGGTGATGTCTGCGTAATAGTGCCGGCGTAGAATTATTTCCAGTAGCAGGCAGCAGGTAGCAGGTAGCAGGTAGCAGGTAGTAGTAGTAGTAGTAGTAATAGTAATTTAACGACTGTATCGAGGTGTCATTATGAAAAAGTCTATATTTGCGATCACTGCTGTGGTGGTGGCGCTATTGAGTGTTAACCATTTGAGTTCGGCCAAGGGAGTGGTCCAAAGTGATAACGACAAACTGTCCGAGTTGTCAGTGGCGACTTTTGCCGGCGGTTGCTTTTGGTGTGTTGAGGCGGGTTTTGAAAAAGTGCCCGGGGTGAAAGAAGTTATTTCTGGCTATACCGGTGGTGAAGAGGTCAATCCAAGTTACCAACAGGTATCTGGCGGCCGTACCGGTCACACCGAAGCGGTACAGGTCTATTACGATGCCAGCAAGGTGAGCTACGAAGGATTGTTAGCAGCCTATTGGCGTATTTTCGATCCTACCGACGGCACCGGCTCTTTTTACGATAGAGGTCGCCAATATCGCCCGGGGATATTTTTTAGCAGTGAGTCTGAGCAGTTGTCGGCCAATAAGTCGAGCGTTCAGCTAACGGCGTCGAAGCGCTTTGACCAGCCGATTGCGGTAGAGATTACCGCCCTTGAGCATTTTTATCAGGCCGAGGATTACCACCAAAATTATTACAAGAAAAATCCTGTTCGCTACCAGCTTTATACCAGTGGTTCCGGTAGAAACCAATTTGCAGCAAAGGCTTGGGGAGCGGATCTCGAGGTGGATTACAGCCAGTACCCGGCCACTGATAGCGTAGCTTCGATGGCTGAGGCGGTGACGCCAGCGCGTTATCAGCGCCCAGTTGATAGCGAGATTCGTGCTAGCCTCAGTGCTCTCCAGTACAAGGTAACTCAGCAAGAAGGTACCGAACGCCCCTACGATAATGCTTATTGGGATAACAAAAAGGCAGGTATTTATGTTGATATTGTTACTGGTGAGCCGCTGTATTCCTCAACAGACAAGTATAGGTCAGGTACCGGTTGGCCCAGCTTCAGTCGTACCATCGATGCGGACGTAGTCACCACTCACGTTGACCGTAAGCTCTTCAGTGTGCGTACCGAAGTGCGCAGTAAGATTGGTGACTCCCATCTGGGTCACGTGTTTAATGACGGTCCAGCGCCGACTGGACTGCGTCACTGTGTCAACTCAGCGGCGCTGCGCTTTGTTCCCGTTGCAGCACTCATTGAGCAGGGCTATAGCGAGTACACTGGCCGCTTTTAAGAAGGTGGTTATCGGCAACGGATTGCCTGTTGCCGATACGGTAATTTGTGTAAGGGCTGGCAGCCAGTTACCCAGCTTTGTAGCCAAGTCAGCAACTGGCAAGTTAGTTGCCCCACTTGATAGTTAAACCGCTGAGTAGGTGTCAGTTAATAGCGACAAATGATGGCATGAAGAGTCAGCTCGCCGGCTATGGTTAAATGTGAGGGCGGTGACGGACCAGTTGCTCAGCCCGCTGGTATATCAGAGCTAGAGGCTCTAGCCCATCGATGGTGAATTAAGGCGAAAAAGGGGGGGCCTGCTCCCTCTCCGGTGTTAGCGTGGCTTATAGCCGCGATCTGCGTTAGAGGTGCCTGCCACCGTGTTGGGCCCCCAATAAGTCACTAGCTGGGGGAGATGCGGGGAGATAAGTAAACTGCCCCGGTATTTATTTGTAGGCTTAAGGGTTTTTTGTTTTGGGCTTGCTCTTGATCTTTGGCTTGGAAGATCTGGGTCTTTCGGGCTCGGCTTTGCCGTCGTAAGACAGTTCAATAGCCTTGCTGCGAATGGTGACCTTTTTTAAATGTGCCATCAGTTCTTCTGGCATATCGCCGGGCAGTTCGACCGTGCTGTGGTCGTCGTGCAGCTTAATATGACCAATATATTTGCTGTCGATCTGGGCTTCGTTGGCGATAGCGCCAACAATGTCACCGGGTTTGACTTCTTGATTGCGCCCCACTTCGATGCGGTAGCGGGCCATCGCAACATCGCTGGCAGCGGTGGTACGCGGGCTGCGTTCAGCGGATTCAGTGCGCTCGGGGCGCGGGCTACGCTCCGCTGATTCAGTGCGTTCACGGCGTGGGCCGCGCTCTGCTGATTCGCTGCGCTCGCGTCTAGGTGCACTGCTGCTTGATTCCCGGTGGGGTTTGCGGCTCGGTACATCGACAACCTGCAAGGGCCGCTCTTTTTGCAGCATATAAGCCAGTGCCGAGGCAATCTCCTCGGCGGTGCGATCCGCTTCGGTGCTGTACTCGGAGAGCATCTCGTAGATAAAAGTGAGATCTTGCGATTCCAATACGTCAGTCATGCGCTGCTTAAATTGAATAATGCGATTGTCGGACACTTCGCTGCCGCTGGGAATATCCATTTGCGCGATAGTGGTGCGAGTCGAGCGCTCGATAGTCTGCAGTAGGCGTTTTTCCCGAGGTGCTACCAGCAATATCGCCTTGCCGGAGCGTCCAGCGCGACCGGTGCGGCCGATGCGGTGTACATATGCTTCGCTATCGTAGGGAATATCAAAGTTGATAACGTGGCTGACCCGCTCGACATCAATGCCTCGGGCGGCGACATCAGTGGCCACAATAATATCCAGCTGTTTACCTTTGAGGCGGCTAATGGTGCGCTCGCGCAGGGCCTGATTCATGTCGCCGTTAAGGGCACCGGCGGAATATCCCCGCGCCTCCAGCTTCTCTGCCAGTTCCGCGGTGGCGGTCTTGGTTCGGACAAAAATGATAATGGCGTCGAATTCTTGCGATTCCAAGATGCGGGTAATCGCGTCGAGCTTGCGCTCAAAGCCATTGACGATTAGATAGTGCTGCTCAATATGAGCAGCGGTGGCAGAGTCGCTCTCAATACGCACTTCTTTGGGATCGGTTAAGTAGCGATCGGCGACTTTGCGGATCGGTTTAGGCATGGTGGCCGAAAACAGTGCGACCTGACGGGTCGGTGGGGTGTGTTCGAGAATCCATTCCACGTCGTCAATAAAGCCCATACGCAGCATCTCGTCGCCCTCGTCCAGTACCAGACTTTTTAGGCCGTCAAGATTTAAGCTTTTGCGGCGAATATGATCCATTACCCGTCCCGGGGTACCCACCACCACGTGTACACCGCGCTCTAGTCCGCGCAGCTGGCCGCGCATATCTTGGCCGCCGTAAATAGGCAGTACATGAAAGCCTTTCATTTTGGAGGCATAGGTCTGAAACGCCTCAGCCACCTGAATAGCCAGCTCCCGAGTCGGTGCGAGTACCAGTATCTGCGGCGACTTTTGGCTCAAGTCGATTTTGCTGAGCAGCGGCAGCGCAAAGGCTGCGGTCTTGCCGGTACCGGTCTGGGCGACACCTAGCAAGTCATCGCCATTGAGCAGATGCGGTATAGCAGCGGCCTGGATCGGCGATGGCTGCTCGTAGCCGACCGCCTCTATGGCTTGTTGCACAGCGGCGGACAGAGCCAGATCGGTAAAACTGGTTACTTCAGAGGACATATAATTCTCGGTTGAGGCGAAGATCACGGGTGCCAACTGGCACGGGGAAATATGGCGGCAGATGGTACAGTAAATTGCTCTTCGCGGCGAGTTATTGCTGTAAAAATAACCAATTATTAGCGCTGATCTCCTCGGGATGAGGCTATTGTGCGGTGCAGGGTTCAAGACCGGCTTAGTTCCAGCGGCCAACAGCACCTGAAGCGCTGGACATTTTGGCTGTGATCTCTATATTTGTCGCACAAATACGTTAACGGTTTAGGAGTTTGGCATGAGTGATAAAAACAGCGGTGGCCCCGCTGAGAAACAGCATCGCAACGATATGTATGGCAATATCGACTCCCGCGGGGAGTCCGACGAAGGGGTAATGCCGACCATTCCGGCGGCCACAGTAGTACTGCTGCGGGACGGCGAGCAGGGCGTCGAGGTGTTGATGCTGCGCAAAAACTCAAAGATAACCTTTGGCGGTATGTGGGTTTTCCCCGGTGGCAAAATTGACGCCAATGACTATCCCGGTGGTGTTGCCGCTGAGCACGAGTTGCAACAGGCGGCCTACGCCGCCGCGGTACGAGAAACCGAGGAAGAAGCGGGCATTGATGTTAGCGCTGATAAATTTGTGTATTTCGCCCACTGGACACCGCCACCGGGCCCACAAAAGCGCTTCGCTACTTGGTTTTTTGCCGCCCATGCCGACAGTGACCACACCGTCACTATTGATGACGGAGAAATAAAAGATCACGCCTGGCTGCGCCCCGCCGACGCCATAGCGCGTCATGCTGCCGGCGAGTTGGACCTGGTGCCACCGACCTGGATTACCCTGCACCATATCGCCCAGTACAGCCCCAGCGCAGCCGTTATCGAGCACTTTAAAACCCAGCAGCCCAAGGTCTATGCCACGCGGGTAGTCAAGTCGGCGGTGGGCGATCGCGTCGCAATGTGGCCAGGCGATGCCGGTTACGACAGCTGGGACGAAACCTTGGCGGGGGACCGTCACCGCTTGGTGATGGGCAAACAGGGTTTTGTATTTGAAAATACCGTAGAAAAATATTAGCGAGTTGGTGCAGTAGGCTGATAGGGATTTTGTTTGAAGTGTCTATGAATAGATTAGTTAGAAGTGTCTATGAGTAGGTTTGCTTCAAGTGTCTTTGAGCAGGCTTGCTGGAAGTGGCTATTGGAAAATTTACTTGAGGTGTCCATAAAAAAATTCGCCTGATATGTCTATAAAAGACACATTCTGAGCAGGCCTAATTTGTGCCGTGGGTAACAGCGCCATCCTCTTTAGGATAACAGCGCCGCTATAGTTTGCTGACAACAGTGCTGTTTGAGACTCTGGCAATGGCAATGGCAATGGCGCTGGTAGTTGAAGCTACTGCGACTGCAGTCAAAGGCTTAGTAAAGTTTGGCTACCAGTGCTGTTAGGGCATTTTCAACCCGCAGAATACGGCTGCCCAGATGCACTCCTTCGAAGCCAGTAGCGAGAAATTTTTCCACCTCGTAGTCGCTAAAGCCACCCTCCGGGCCTATTGCCAGGGTAGCGGCTTGGTTTAATCCCTGCGGGCAGGGGCCGCCGATGCCCGGGTGGGCTAACAGCGCGCGGCGGCCAGCAACTAACGCCGGCAATTCGTCTTCTACAAAGGGCTTGAAGCGCGGGCGAAAGCTCACTACTGGCAGCACCGTGTCTTTACTTTGCTGAAGTCCTGCCAACAGGTACTGGCGAATATTGTCAGGGTTTAATGCGGGGCTTTGCCAAAAGCTTTTTTCGACTTTAAAGCTGTTGATGACAATCAGCTCACTCACCCCAAATTCAGCCACGCAGCGCACTATACGGCGCATCATCTTGGGCCGTGGCAATGCTAAAATAATCCGCAGAGGAAGTTTTTCCGGGGGCCGTTGGTCCAGTTCATAGTCGATCACTACGGCGGCGCTATCGATCGAGCGAATGCAGCCGCTGCCAATCAAGCCGCCAATTTCACCGACCCGAACCCGGTCTCCCGCGCTGGAGCGGTGTATGCGTTTTATCTGGGTAAAACGGTCATCCTGCAGCGTGATACGGCCCTCGGCGCACAGGTCGGTCTCACTAAACAAAATGAGATTCATGCAGACTCGGTACTGGCCAGTTCTTCGTCTTGATAGACCGGTTCGGCCCATAAATCGTAGTGATCAGCGCCGGTAATGGTGACCAGTAGCGCGTCGCCGGGGAAGGTATCGATAAAACCATCCAAATAGACCTTGCCGTCAATTTCTGGAGCGTCCGCATAGCAGCGGCCAACGGCGCCGTGCTCGTCTACTTCGTCGATCAGTACCTCCAGTTGGCTGCCAATACGTTGTTGCAATCGGGCCGTGGAAATAGCTTGGGCGGCTTCCATAAATCGTTCCCAACGCTGTTGCTGAATTGCTGCGGGCACATGGTCCGGCAAATCGTTAGCCTTAGCGCCTTCCACCGGAGAATATTTAAAGCAACCGACTCGGTCCAGTTGAGCCTCATTTAGCCAGTCCAGTAGCAGCTGAAAATCGGCTTCGGTCTCGCCGGGAAAGCCGACCACAAAGGTCGAGCGAATAACTAATTCTGGACAGGTTCGCCGCCAGGCCTTGACCCGTTCCAAGGTTTTTTCCTGGTTGCCCGGGCGCTTCATCAGTTTCAAAATACGTGGGCTGGCATGCTGAAAGGGAATGTCTAAGTAGGGCAGTATTTTACCCGCAGCCATTAGCGGAATAATTTTGTCTACGTGGGGATAGGGGTACACATAATGCAGACGCACCCACACACCCAGTTCGCCCAGCGCGACGGCTAAATCTAGCATGCGGGTCTCGCGCATCTGGCCGTCGATCGAGTCTAATTTGTATTTAACATCGACACCGTAGGCGCTGGTGTCTTGGGAGATAACCAGCAGCTCTTTGACACCAGATTGTACCAAGGTTTGTGCCTCAGCCATGACATCGCGCAAAGGTCTGCTGACTAGGTCACCGCGCATGTCCGGGATGATGCAAAACGTACAGCGGTGGTTGCAGCCCTCTGATATTTTCAGATAAGCGTAATGCGCTGGTGTCAGCTTGACGCCCTGAGGTGGCAATAAATCGATTAGCGGGTTGTGTTCGGCGACTGACTTGCGCTCTGGCAGCGGAAAGTGCTGGTGCACCGCTCCCATCACGCTATCGTAGTCAGCGGGTCCGCTAATGCTCAGTATATTGGGGTTGGCCGCCTTAATGGCCTCGGCATCGCTACCCTTGCCCATGCAGCCGGTGACGATAACTTTGCCATTCTCCCGCATTGCCTCGCTGATTGCGTCCATCGACTCGCGCTTGGCTGAGTCAATAAAACCACAGGTATTGACCACCACCACATCGGCGTTGTCGTAGTCGGGCACCACATCGTAGCCGTCGAGTTTTAACTGGGTAAGGATGCGCTCGGAATCGACCAGTGCCTTGGGGCAGCCGAGGCTAATAAAACCGACTTTTTGCCTTTGGGAAGTGTCTGTCATGCGGTGCCTAAGTAGTTAGCTGTATAAAATGGTGGCCAGTATACGGGAAGAGTCGGGTGGCAGCGAATAAGCTGTCCGTTTTATCATCAATAAGATGATTGTCTTATTGATGATATGATGTATCATATCTATACTGTGTTCCAGACTAGCCCACATTGATTGCGTTAAATTGAGAGAGTCCAATGAGTTCCTTAGCGATTAGCCATGATGAGAAAAGCCAACGTTTGATAACAGGTCGTTTTCTTGAAGGTGATAAAGCAACAGTTTTGTCAGGTATCTATCAGCAAGATTACAATATCGTCGCCTGGAGGCGTGATCTTACCCCTGAAATACTGGCCATAACGAATGACTTTCTGGTTTCAAATAGAGGCTTTCAGGTTTCAATGACCCTTAGCCCTCAAGATGCTTTTGCCCCGATTCATCAAGCCTTGGGTGGTTCTGAATTAACTGCTCCATTGAGCGAAAATATTGCTGAGCTGGTGGATATGTATTGTTGTCTGTTCGACTTGGGCAAAGTGGGCCTGCGATTAACCGTTCTGGATAAGGCGATGTGTCCAAGGTTTCATGTCGATAAAGTGCCATGTCGTTTAGTCA
>JBLHLU010000135.1:0-10015 GCA_047623385.1 Paraglaciecola psychrophila | reverse complement strand
CCCTAGCGATGTTTCGCGGTCGCAACGAAGGTATATTGACCCTGGCGATCATCACCGAGCTACCAGACCCCGACAAACCCGCCGTCATCACCAGCCCCTGCGAGCTGATGATCGCCAAGCACTTTGCCATTAGCGATCAGGGCCGCGCCGGCGACAGCTGGCTCAAAGAGGTAGTGCGCTGGTGCTGGCGGGTCAAACTCTATACCCATTTGGAGACCGATTTAATGGGCCAACTGCGAGAGGCGGCCGAGACCGAAGCAATCGATGTATTCGCCGGCAATCTCAAAGATTTACTGCTGTCGGCCCCGGCGGGACCGAAGGCCACCATCGGCCTCGACCCCGGGCTGCGCACCGGGGTCAAGGTAGCGGTAGTAGACGGCACCGGTAAGGTGCTGGACCACGGCGCGATCTACCCTACCCCGCCGCGCAATCAGATCAAAGAGGCGGCGGCGACCATCATCGCTATGGCTAAGCAACACGGCGCCGAATTGGTGGCTATCGGCAACGGTACCGCCAGCCGTGAGACCGACAAGTTTGTTGGCGACATCATTGCTCAACACCCGGAACTGGGTCTGAAAAAGATGATGGTCAACGAGGCCGGCGCCTCTATCTACTCGGCTTCGGAATTTGCCTCCCGCGAGTATCCGGATCTAGACGTGACCATTCGCGGCGCCATCTCCATTGCCCACCGGTTACAAGACCCGCTGGCCGAACTGGTCAAGATCGACCCCAAGTCGATCGGTGTCGGCCAGTACCAACACGATGTATCACAAACTCAATTGGCCCGTTCGTTAGACGCCGTGGTAGAGGATTGTGTAAACGCGGTGGGGGTCGATGTCAACACGGCCTCCAGCGCGCTGTTGTCGCGAGTATCGGGGCTCAACCAGACCATTGCTAACAACATTGTCGACTTTCGCGATCAAAACGGCGTGTTTACGCAGCGCAGCGAGTTAAAAAAGGTCAAGCGTTTTGGCGACAAGACCTTCGAACAGGCCGCCGGATTTTTGCGAATTATGAGCGGTGACGACCCCCTAGACGCCTCTGCTGTACACCCGGAAACCTACAGCGTGGTGAAGGCCATCGCCAGCAGTGCGCAGCGCGATGTGCGCGGTATTATTGGCGACAGTGCGTTTCTGAAAAGCCTGAATGCCCAGCAATTTACCAGCGAAAAGTTCGGCCTGCCGACGGTTACCGATATTATTGCCGAGCTCAACAAACCCGGGCGGGACCCGCGACCCGAGTTTAAGGCCGCCACTTTTGCCGAGGGCGTGGAGAAAATTTCGGACTTAGAACCGGATATGATCCTCGAGGGCACGGTCACCAACGTGACCAATTTTGGCGCCTTTGTCGATATCGGTGTTCACCAAGACGGTTTAGTGCATATTTCTGCACTGTCGGACACCTTCGTCAAAGACCCGCGTACCGTGGTCAAAGCCGGTGATATCGTCAAAGTAAAAGTGATGGTAGTTGACGCTCAGCGCAAGCGCATAGGACTGAGCATGCGCCTGACTGATAAGCCCGAGCCTGAGCAAGCGCAGGGCAGCGACGGAGCAGCCAACAGTGCTAGAGCCGGCAGTGGCAAAGCGCAACGCAGCCAACGCGGTGCCAAGCCGGCGGGCAAAGCGCCGGAGAAAGCCGGCGGCACCTTTGCCGACCTGTTTGCCGGAGCTGGCAAAATTCGCAAATAAAGGCGGCTCACCGGTGATATCGCAACATTCACGTTCCGGGGGTATTTTTCTACCCCGGGGCTTGATAGCCTTAGGCTGTAAGTAATAGCTTTGCACTGTAGGCACTAGACGTAGACCGTAATCAATAAACTTTAATAATAATTAACAAGCTTAGCCAGCATTTCTCACCCACACTGTTGAGGGCCATCCGGCGCCCGCAAAGGAATTATTATGGATCTTTCATTTGGCAGCGAATACACCGCCTTTCGCCAACAAGTATGTGATTTCATCGAGCAGTACAAAGATCGACAGCCCCCCCGCGAGGCCAAAGCTGAAGACAATAGAGCTTGGCAAAAACTGCTGATCGAACAGGGCTATCACTCCCGCACCATTCCCAAAGAGTACGGTGGTTTTGGCGCCGAGCCCGACATGATCAAGTCCCGCATTATTGCCGAGGAGTTCAGCCGCGCGCAGCTCAATACGGGCATGGCCGGCCAAGGTATTTCGATGCTGGTACCGATGCTGTTGGAGCGCGGCACGGAACAGCAAAAACAACAATTTATCAGCAAAACCATTCACGGCGAATTGATCTGGTGCCAGGGCTATTCCGAGCCCGGCGCCGGTAGCGACCTCGCCGCGCTTAATACCAAAGCGGTCTTGGAGGGCGACGAGTGGGTTATCAACGGACAAAAAATTTGGACCAGCACAGCCCACCTGTCGGATTGGATTTTTTGTTTGGTACGCAGCGAGCCAGACGCGCCCAAGCACCAGGGCATCTCCTTTTTACTGTTTGATATGAACACCCCGGGCATTGAAATAAGGCCACTGGTGGACATGACCGGCGCCGCTAATTTCAACGAAGTGTTTTTCACTGACGTGCGTGTTCCCAAGGGCCAAATTGTCGGCAAACGCGGCCAGGGTTGGGCCGTGGCCAACGCAATTTTAGGCCATGAACGCGGCTCCTTGGCACCTCCAGACGCCGCCCAATCTCGCCTCAACGGCGTGGTCAAACTAATGCAGAGCGAGACCATCGGCGGTGAGCGCTTGATCGACAACCCCGTTTACCTAGACCGGCTGATGAAGATACAGGGCCGAGTTATGGCAATGGCGGCCAACGATATGCGCCTGTTCTCCAACCGCATTAACCACAGTAAAGACTCACCACTGGCGGGCATGGTCGTGAAGCTGATCGGCACCGAATTGCGCCACGACTTAGAAGCGCTCGCCATCGACGTAATGGGGGAAATCGGCCTGGCCTATGGCGACAACCCGCACCTGCGTGGCAATGGCTCTTGGCAGTATTCCTATATGTACTTTCTCGGTTTGATCATCGGCGGCGGTACCTCCCAGATTCAAAAGAACATCATCAGTGAACGCGGGCTGGGCATGCCTAAAGAACCCAAGGTCGACGCAAAAACCCAAGCAACGGGGAGCAAATAATATGGAATTCGGATTATCACAAGAACAGCGCCAACTGCAGGACATGAGCAATAAATTTCTAGCCGAGCAGGTCGATCTAGATGCAGTGCGTATCGTCGCTGCCGGTGAAGGCGACGACAAGGCCATTTGGCAGGGACTCAGCGACTTAGGTATCGCCGGACTAATGATTCCCGAAGCCTGCGGTGGTGTTGGCCTCGGTGCCCTAGATGCAGTAGTAATAGCGGAATGTCTGGGTTATCACGTTACCCCCACCCCCTTTATCGCCTCAGCGGTGATGGCCCCGGTGGCGCTGATAGCGGCCAATCGCGATCAACTGCTGACTCAAATCGCCAGTGGCGAGCAGCGTGTTGGCATTGCCTTTGGTGAGGCACTGGGCGCCCGCAATAAGGCCGGAGTTAGGGTCAGTGGTAACCACAATAAGCCGATTTTGTCCGGCAGCTGTCTGTTTGTTTTAGACACCGACGCCGACCACTACTTAATCGCCGACGCCAATAAACACATCTATTTGGTTGCCGCCGACGCCCCGGGTTTAACCCGCAACAACCTTACCACCGTCGATAAAACGCGCTCCACCTGCGAACTCAAACTCGACAATGTCGGCGCTGAACTGATCAGCGAAGATCCGGCGATCTTCCACAAGGCGTTGAATGTGGGCCGCGTAGTGCAAGCTGCCGACACCCTTGGCGCCGCCCAATATATGCTGGACCAATCGGTGAGTTACGCCATGGAGCGCGAGCAATTCAATCGCGTCATCGCCTCGTTCCAAGCGGTAAAACATATGTGTGCAGAAATGGTATCAATCCTGGAGCCCTGCCGAGCGATGGTCTGGTATGCCGGGCACGCCTTGGACGAACTGCCGGAGGAGGCGACACTGCAAGCCTGTCAGACCAAATCGCAGCTATCAGAGGTGGGCCAGTTTGTCGCCAAAACCGCCACCGAGGTACACGGTGGCATGGGTTTCACCGATCTGGTGGGGCTGCACTACTGGTTTAAGCGTATCGGCGCCAACCGTCAGCTATTGGGATCGCCGGAACTAGTCAGAGTAGAGGCCGCGCGGGCGCAAGGTTTTATCGATTGAAATACGGGGCAGTTTACTTAATTCAAATGATCAATTAGGTAAACTGCCCCCGTATCTATAGCCGTTATTGGATGCCCGTTATTCGATGCCTGTTATTCGATGCCCAGCGTCTCCAGGGCGTAGCGGGTAATGCCCTTGTAGTCAGCCTTGCCGTTGGCGGCACGGCCCAGAGAGTCTTTATACAAAAACTGCTTGGGTACCTTATAGGCGGCTAAGTGTTTTTTGACCTCGGCTTTGATCTGCGCAGCGGGCAGTTCGATACCCTCGATAACAGCAACCACCGCACTGCCCCATTTTTCATCGGGCACTCCCACTACTAGCGCATCGGTAATACCGTCGATGGCCTTGATCACCTCTTCGACTTCCTCGGGGTAGATTTTTTCTCCCGCCGAATTGATACACACAGAGCCTCGGCCTAACAGCGTAATGGTGCCGTCGGTCTCCACTGTGCACCAGTCGCCGGGAATCGAGTAGCGCACCCCGTCGATCAGCTTGAACGTTTTGTCCGACTTTTCTTTGTCTTTGTAGTAACCTAGCGGAATGTTGCCGCCACGGGCGATAAAACCGGGCTCGCCGCTGCCGGGCACTACCACTCGCCAGTCCTCGGTAAATACCTTGCAGTGCATCCCAATTTCGAATTTAGCGGTCTTGGTCTCAAGACCGTTGGCCATAGTGGAAGAACCAAAACCCACCGCCTCTGAGGCGCCGAAAGAGTCGACTAACATCGCGTTCGGTATATGTCGCAACAGGCCGGCTTTCACCTCCTGGCTCCACATCACCCCGGAAGAGGTGATCGCTAATAAGCGCTCGAGTTGATAGTGGTTGGGGTTGGCCTCCAATTCTCGCAGCAGTGGTTTGGCGAAGGCATCGCCTACAATCGCCATACCGGTAACGCCGTTGTTGATCACGGTTTGCCATAACTCGGCGGGGTCGAGGCCGCGACCGGCGTCCATGGTCACCACCGCGCCGCCGCTAAACAGCGTTGACATCGAGGTGAACAGGCCGGTGGCATGCATCAGTGGGCAGGCGGGTAGCCAGCGGGTGGTGGAGGGATTGGCCTTAATCTCGGCCAGCGTGCTAGCCAAAGTACTGTAATCTTTGCCGAGGGCGGCGGCGGGCTCTACCCCCAACAGGCGGAAGGTCTCATGCGGCCACATCACCGCTTTGGGCATGCCGGTGGTGCCGCCGGTATAGAGGAAAAACTGATCGTCACCGGAGCGCTCGATAGCCAGTGGCGAACCGTCGCCGCTAGTAGCCAGGGTCTCGTAGTTAAGGGCTCCCTCCAGTAGCGGCGCAGCGCCCGCTGGGGTCACTTCTATATACAGTTTCATCTTGCTCAACTGGGGCCGGATTTCTGCCATTTGCGGGGCAAATTCTGAGGCGTAAAACACTACCGCAGCATCGGAGTTGTCGAAGATGTAACTGAGCTCTTCGGCGACATAGCGGAAGTTAACGTTGTGGTGCACCGTACGGCTCTTAAAAGATGCCGCCATAGACTCAAGGTATTGCGGACAATTGCGCATATACACCCCGGCCTTGTCGCCATAGACAATACCGCGCTCTAGCAGCGCCCGCGCCACATTATTGGTCCTGCGGTCAAAGTCACCCCAACTGGTAACGCTGTCGCCGTGCAATAGTGCCGGTGCGTTGGGATCGATAACCCGGGCAACGCCATCCAAAATATCTCCGAGACTGTGACCCATAGTATGCTCCTTATTATTCGGCCCTGTGCAGACCGCTGTAGTTGTGGTTATAGATGTGGTTGTAGTTGTAGTTATAGTTGTAAAAAAAGTGCTTTCGCTAAACGTGTTATTGCTTATGGTCGATCGTTGGCGCGCAACTTGTTAGTTAACGTTTAGTCATGTTCTGTCGACAGCTGCGCGCCTGTCTTATAATAGGGCACTGGCTGATAATAAATACATGGTTAGTGATGTCCACTAGAGCGGCCTTTCACCCGAAGCGGGCACATTTAAAGCACTGTACCCGGATCAAAATTATACCCATTAATGGCGCCGGGGCTTCCAAAAACCGGCAAAATGCACTAGTGTGCGTGCCAGCATTTATTCTTAAACTACTTATATAGGAGATACGTCCATGGTTGCTGTATCCAATATGGCCGACCTCACCGTTGAAGACGGTGTCGCGGTTTTAACAATCGACAATCCACCGGTTAATGCCCTCAGCGCCGGTGTACGAGTAGGTTTAGTCGAAGGCGTTGCCAAGGCAGTGGCGGACGACGGTGTTACATCTATTGTACTGATCTGCGCCGGTCGCACCTTTATCGCCGGTGCCGATATCACTGAATTTGGCGGCGCCAGCACCGGTCCCAGCCTGCACGATGCACTGGTTGCTATGGAAAATTGTAGCAAGCCTATTGTTGCTGCCATCCACGGCACCGCTCTCGGCGGCGGTCTGGAAACCGCACTGGTCTGTCACTACCGGGTCGCCGACGCGAAAGCCCGCTTTGGTCTGCCCGAAGTTAATCTCGGTCTGTTGCCCGGTGCCGGTGGCACCCAGCGTCTACCCCGTGTGGTTGGTGTCGAAAAAGCCCTGGTCATGGTTACCTCCGGTGTACCGATTGGTTCTGAAGAGGCTCTGGCCTCAGGTTTGATCAGCGAAATTGTTGAAGATCTTCGCGGCGGCGCCATCGCCTTTGCCAAGAAAGTAGTCGCCGAGAACCGCCCATTAGTGCGTATTCGCGACCAAAACGAAAAGATCGACGAAGCCAAGGGCAAGCCCGAACTGTTTGCGGCTATCCGCAAGTCTATCGCCCGTAAAACCCGTAACTTCAAGGCACCTGAGTTCAACATTCAGTGTATTGAAGCCGCTGTTAACAGCCCCAGCTTTGACGAGGGCCTCACGGTCGAGCGCACCTTGTTCACCGAGTTGATGACCGGTGAGCAGTCTGCCGCACAGCGCTACTTCTTCTTCGCCGAGCGTCAGGCACAGAAAATTCCAGACGTTCCCAAGGACACCGCTGAAATCCCCGTTAATAAGGTCGGTGTTATCGGCGCCGGCACTATGGGTGGCGGCATTTCAATGAATATCCTCAATGTTGGTATTCCAGTCACCATTATTGAGACCCAGCAGGAAGCACTGGATCGCGGCATCGCTGTTATTCGCAAGAACTATGAAAATACCGCCAAGAAAGGCCGTATATCAACCCAGGACGTCGAAGATCGCATGGCGCTACTCACCGGCTCTCTGAACATGGAAGATCTGGCTGATTGCGACATGGTCATTGAAGCCGTATTCGAAAATATGGACCTGAAGAAAGACATCTTTGGCCGCCTCGACAAGATTGTTAAGCAAGGCGCGATTCTAGCATCGAATACCTCAGCACTGGATGTTAACGAGATTGCCTCCGCCACGACTCGCCCTGAGAGCGTTATCGGCCTGCACTTTTTCTCCCCAGCAAATGTAATGAAGTTGCTAGAAATTGTTCGCGGTGATGCCTCTTCGAACGAAGTCATTCGAACCAGCATGTCTTTTGCCAAGAAAATCGGCAAGGCAGCGGCACTGGTCGGCGTATGTCCCGGTTTTGTCGGCAACCGTATTTTAGCCCAGCGCCAGTACCAAGCCCAGAAGCTGATCATGGAAGGCGCTATGCCCCAGGACGTGGACAAGGTTTTGTACGAGTTCGGTCTGCCAATGGGACCCTACCAAATGAGTGATTTGGCCGGTCTAGACATCGGCTGGGATGCTGAAAAATCCAAAGGTGAAACCATTCGCGACGTATTGTGTGAAGCGGGCCGCCGCGGTCAGAAAACCGGTGCCGGTTACTACGACTACGACGAGAACCGCAATCACAAGCCCTCCGCCGAAGTTGAGAAGATCATTCTTGAATTCTCCGAGAAGAGTCAAAATGTTCGCCGCGAAATCGACGAAGAAGAGATTCTGGCTCGCTGTATCTACCCGATGATTAACGAAGGTGCCAAAATCCTCGAAGAGGGTATTGCTATTCGTGCCAGCGATGTCGATGTGGTCTGGGTTTACGGTTACGGCTGGCCGATCTACCGCGGTGGCCCAATGCACTATGCTGACACTATTGGTCTGGACAAGGTACTGGCGAAGATGAAAGAGTACGGTGAACTGACCGGCGACGCATTTTGGGAGCCTTCACAACTGCTAGTTAAGCTTGCCGCAGAAGGCAAGGGCTTTAAAGATTTTGCCGGCTAGCCGGCAATGGTCTAACGGTTGTTACTACGCTTTGCACTGCACGGTGCTGTACTCCACGGTGTAGTACAGCAAGATGTAGTACTACCGATACAAAAAAGAGCAGCTTAGGCTGCTCTTTTTTTTGCCGGTAAAACGCTGAGGCAAAACATTGAGTAATAACGTTTGCTCAAACACTACACAGCCACTTTCGCCAAACCGCGACCGGCGCGGCGCACAGCATGATTTTTGAGCGCGTAAACCAGCACCATCAGCAACAATACCACAGTGAATATATAGGGGTGTTCGGGTTTAACCGCATAGAGATTCATACTGACAAAGGGCACGATAATATGCCCGGCGGCACCGACCCCACCCATCATTCCCGCGACCGCACCCTGCTCCTCTCTACCCACTGACAACGAGGCGCCGGCACTGGTACCGGGCCTGAACAGGCCCTGGCCAAGACCGGTAAACATCATCGCAATCACTAACAGGGTGAAACTTGCGGCGACGATATACAGCAGATAACCGACAATGGTAAAAAACAGACCACTGTAAATCATAGTTTTAGGTGACAGGTTCAGTCGCTGCACCAGTATCAATTGCGCGAACATCGCCATCATCGCTGTGGCCATTAATCCAACCCCGACATACTGCTGTGTCTGCAGTACGGTGAGCAGCAAGGTGTCTTGAAAGTACAGCGCCGCAGACTGAACCTGTGTGGCATGGGCTAGACCGGCAACCACGGTCAGCACCATAAAGGGCAGTACTCGGCTGTCGCTGTATTTCAGTTTGGCTTTGGTCTTGCTCGCTCCGGGCGGAGTCTGTGGGCGAGCGGCTTCAGGTAAATACCACTGAATAGCCACCGCGCCGGCAATTGCCAACAATGAGACCGCGTAAAAAGGCGTCAGCATACCAAATGCCGACAGTAGTGAACCAAACCCCGGGCCCACCATAGAGCCGACCCCAAAGGCGGCACCAACTGCAGCAATGCGTTTAGCGCGCTCGCTGCGCGGCGAGCGATCTGCCACCCAAGCGGTTGCGGCGGGCATGTTAGCGGAACCAAAAATACCAAATATTACTCTCGACACAATCATCAGTGGCCATACCCAGGTTATCGGTAACAGCGCAACAGAGCCCATATAGACCACCGTCGGCAGCGCCGCCATCGACAGAATAAAACCAGCAAAGCCAATCAACATCGCTGGCTTGCGCCCCCACTGATCGCTTTTACGCCCCCAACGCGGCGACATAAATACCCAGCACAGCGCCGAGGAAGCAAAAATAAGCGAGATCTGCATGGGTGACATGCCCAGTGAACGAGCGATCGGAGGCAGCGTCGAGAACACCAAGGACTGACCCATTCCCATACACAACAACGTACACCACAAAATGCGGAAGGCCTTTTTACCTTCGGGGCTCTGCAGATCGGTTTCGGTGATTAACGGCGCGTCATCATAGCGGCTGTTAGGTTGAGTAGCGGACAGTAGATGTTCTCCCTTATTTCATTGCTTTAAGCTATTGCGGTTTTTTATTGCGACTTGTCAGTGCTATGAGTCGGTGCTGTAAGTCGGTGCTGTAATTTATTATCGCGCGTCGGTGTTCTGGGTCGTTGTTCTGAGTCGTTGTTCTGGGTCGTTGCTCTGGGTCGTTGTTCTGAGTCGTTGTTCTG